>JAJYJW010000014.1 GCA_021789155.1 Microcaldota archaeon | reverse complement strand
TTACCCGTTCTTCGTTAGAAGTCCTTATTACGAAATCTATATCCGGCACTGCAAAGGACCTAAGATAATGCGCAAAGCTCTTTTCGTCTATCTTAATGAGTTTCCCCGCGTTGAGGACGGACTTGGCGTATCTTTTTGCAGCATGCATCAAATCTTCCCTGCCCCCGTATCCCAGAAGTATGGTCATCACCCTGTCTTTGTACATCGCGGTTCTCTTTTCCATGGTGTTCAGGAGTGCTTTGAGTTCCTTGGGCAGCTTGCTTTTGTCTCCTATGATCCTGCAGCGCGTCTTGTTTTTCTCAAGCATCGCAAGTATCTTCTTGTCTGCTGCAGCGTGCGTGTAAAGCTTGAACAGCGCCTTAGTTTCGGCTTTCGGCCTGTTGAAGTTCTCCGTGGAGAAACCCCACACCACCACGTTCTTGACGCCGTATTCCACGCACCAATTGCTGAAATCAATGAACTTCTTTATGCCTTGCCCGTAACCAGCAAACAGCGAAAAACTGTTCTTCTTAGCCCACCGCCTGTTCCCGTCCGGTATCAAAGCAATCGAATTGGGAACCTTATCAATATGCATCATATCACAGTCTAAACTGATAACGAATTCTAGTATTTGTTACAGCTAAAGTTTTTATAAGCTTTTATGCCGCTGCGAGGTCTGGAGATACATCATAACAAGATTTATAATAGTATAAATGTTAACATCTCTTGTTTGGGTTGTTGGATGAACCGCTACATTACAAGCGTTCTACTGCTGATAATTGCTTTGTCATCAATTAATCTTGCATATTCTGAATCAAGCGTAAAGTCACTGCTGTTATATTACAACGTTCCTAGTCAGACAATAGGAACGCTGACGTTCGTTAACGTCACGCATGGCACTAGCACATATGCTGCGCTGTACAAGAACAACGCGCTGTACCTCGTAGTGAACGTCACGCCTTCGCAATACGTTCTCATTACAAACAAAAACGAGATAATGGGCATAATGAGGAACAAGCTGATCAACGATAGCATAGCCGCAGCGAATCTAACAGCACTCAAGGCGAAAATGCTGAAATACATCAACACGAGCAGCACCCAGCTGAACGAATGTTTGAGTTTGACTGGGCTTAGCAGGGGCTACACGTGCACCGTAGCTAACAACTGCCAATCCTGCCAAGTGGTTCCTAGCTGCAACAAGGTACTGTATGCAACGAATGGCCCTACCGGCGCCTTGGGCTACGGCATAGCGATTTTCGATGCGCAGTACAGCGCGCTCAACAGCAGCATAAATGCTTTCATGTCAGCGATAAGCAACGTCAATTCATCTAATGCAGCAAGCAACATCGGAATCATAAGTTCGTCTGAGCTGAACATATCCAACCTGACGAGCAAGATATACCAGAACACCGTATTCCCTCCAACGCAAAACATAACATCTGCAATGCTTTCCGTTTGCACCTCCTACCATTCGATCACATCAGCCCCTTGGTACTGCTACGCGATAGGGTACTGCGGTTCTCTGAACTACAATTATTCGGCGCTTTACCAGATAAACGCGCAAGTAGCGACTGTAGCCGCATTGCCGTTCTCCAACAGCAGCATAGAAACAATAGCAAATAACGTGGCGAATAACGCAGCAGCATACGTAGACCCTGTGGTTAACAAGCAGAAGCTTTCGCAGTTGAATCTTGTTCTTAACACCACTCTGCTCAATTATTCTGGCTTGGTGAACAAGACAAACGTTCTGCTTTCGCACGTGAGCAACGCCATCATTTCGAATGAATTGCTGATCATGCAATCAAACTATTCAAACATGCTCGCCAACTACGTTACCGAGAACATATCTGCGGTGCAGCAGAACCTTTCAATGCAAATGGTGCAGCTCCAGAGAGACTATGCAGCGCAGAATGCACTGTACACAGAGGTGGTCACCCTCTCTGAGAACAACACGAAATACCTCATAGCCGCGCAACTGGACACTGGTCATCTGGATCCAAACGTGGCTTCGCTCGCATTCAGGCAGATAGACGTTAGCCAATCGATTTCCGGAGCAATATCTAACCTTTCATTGGCAAAGCAGCAGCTCACTGCGCTCAGCCAAGCTTCAAAATCGGCATATTATTCATCGATACCTCTGATAAGCATAACAGACTTGGGCAGATTCTTCGGATCATGGACCGCAAAACTCATGGGGTCAAGCAGCGCATCATTCAATTCCAACGTTGCATTGGCACCGGTGTACGGCGCATCCATGTCATTCATAATTGGAATTATATTCCTGCTCGCGCTTTTCGTAATGTACGTATTGCTTAATTCGAAGAAGAAGATAATGAAGAACAGCACCGCGAAATCGAATTGGCACAAGATGTTCATTTTGGTATTCGCGACTACGGTGCTATACACCATCATCACTTTCGGCATAGACTACATGGCAGCGACCAACTCCCCTTATTACACGTTCAACAACGCCGTAAACTCAGCGTCAAAGGTTGTTATAGCCGCGAATTCGACTTCCGCTGCTGTGAACAACTGCGCATTGGCAATAGCCAATAGCATAACCGCGAGAAACAAAACCGCGATAATAGCGCACGTGAATCCGACATCGTGCGTATATTCGAACTATTCCGGAACGTTCGACGATTGCATGAACGCTTTCGCGAAGGAGAACACGCCAGTAATCCTAATATCAAGTTCGAACACGAATTCGATAAGCGCGTATTCCTTCTTCGGCACCGTGCTATATCTGTCAGGGAACAGCACTTTTATTAACACGTGCATACCAAGCATATTGCTAAGGTAGTTGACATGCCAAAGAAGGAAAGCAAGGAAAAGAAGGAATCACGTTCTTCGAGAACAGAGAGAGCTTACGGTCTTGAGACATTGTCAAAGATAAGGCCGAAGCATTTGATAGCAGCAGTGATTGTACTGGTGCTCGCATTATCGATATATTACATAGCCTCAAACTACGTAGAAACTCCTTTCACTACGTTCAAAGCGAACTTCGATTCAGCCTCAAGAGTAGCGGTTGTAGTTACCGGAAACAACGCAACCCAACAAGGGGCAATGACTTTCTGCTTCACATACGTAATCGAATCAATAGCGCACCACAGGAAACCGAATACCATCGATTTCTTCATGATAAATCCCGCAAACAACACGTGCGTCTATTCGTCTAACGGATTGGGCTATCCAATTTCGATATCTAACGAGAGCGCCTCGAGTTGCGCGAACATGGCGAACTCGGAACCGGGAATATTCATGAATTACAGCGCTTACAATTACACCAACATCAAGCTGTTTCACATGTACGTATATGGAAACAGCGAATACATGGCTGCATGTCCGCTCGGTCCTGAATTCAGCTGATCACCTGATTAGCTCGGTGTCGTAATCTGATTTTGGCTTTTTGGTAAGATTGTACCTTACCATGTTTCCCGTGTGGTAGAGGAAATACTTCGACATTCCCCACTTCGTTATGCGCCTGGCGCTCGCGTATATCATCGCGCGCTTTACGAACGCTATCCTTCCGTATTTCCTGAGCTTCAGCGAAAGGTCAAGGTCCTCGTACGTGAGAAACTTCTCGTCGAAACCGCCGATCTTATCGAATATTGATTTCTTGACTGCGAAGTTCGAGCCTATTATGCTGTCCTTGTTAATCAATATGCTCAATCTTACCAGATAGTCGCTTACGAACTTGTATCCCAATCTCACTCCGAATCCGGTCTTCTCCAAGGGCAGTATGGGTCCTGTGGCAGCGACTATGTTGTCAGTAAACGCCTTGTTGTAAGCATCGAGCAACGTATCCGACGGCACGGTGTCTGCATCGACGAATACTATAATGTCGCCTTTCGCCACCTTCGCGCCTTCGTTCCTTCCGCCTGCAGCTCCCTTTTTATGATGTACAACAACTTTCGCGTAAGCTTCAGCGATTTTCCTCGTGTTGTCAGTGCTGCTTGCATCCGCGACTATTATCTCGAAATCCTTGAATGTCTGTTTCTTTAGGCCTTCGAGTGTTTTGCCGATGTATTTCTCTTCGTTCAGTGCGGGTATGACTACGCTTATCCTAGGCATCTAACCATCTATACTAAGGTGCGGAATAGCTATTAACCCATTCGCTGGTGAAACTCATTCCAGAAGATGCGGTGTTGTAGTTGTTTCCTGAATAATCTTTCGCATCCCCGTTCAATGGCCACCAACCAACAAGATTGTTCAGCTTGACAGGTGCTCCTCCTATTCCTTCGTTGTACAATGCGCTCACCTCATTAGACGACAGCGAGGAGTTGTAAATCTGCAAGTTAGAGAGCAATCCGTTGAAAAAGAACTGCGGAACTCCTTCGGTATACCCAGCGCCTATCCTCATCGGGCAACCCGTGTTCGGGCTGAACGCATATGTTGCGCTTCCTAGAGATTGCCCATTAAGGTAAAGCGAAACCGTGCCACTCGAATAGGTTCCTACTACGTGAACCCATTCGTTCAGGGTAACCGTTCCTCCGGATACCGTCCCCCACGCGGCTATGCCTTCTCCTGTCATGAATTGCCATTGGTTTACGTAATTAGCGTATAGCATGTAACCATAGGTATTGGTTCCGCTCGTGCACCTCGAGGTTATAGGGCTTCTGTAAGTGCCCTGCCCGCCTTTGACGTCTGCCCATACCGATATAGTAAATGCGCTTGGATTGATTCCAGGAGTATACGAAAGCTGGGAATAGCTGCTTGTTCCGTCGAACTTCGCTACGTATTGCGGCAATTCTCCGTTGCAAATTCCTTGCAGGTTTATGAAAGATGAAGTCATCGGCCCGTTTGGACGGAACACGTGGCAAGCACCTGGCGGTGCTTTGGGAGTAAAAGTAGAAGCGTTGAAAATTCCCAACTGGAACAAAGCTCCAAGTACGACTGCAATTATTAGAATAGCCCATCCATAAGTCATGAGGTATTCCATCGCGGACTGAAGGGCCTTGTTTCTACTGGTCATGCAATTCTAGATTATTGCCAAGTAAAAGAATAAAAATACGAGTAAAAAAGGAAAAGAAAGAAAAAGAAAAAAAGAGAATGAAAGGGTTAAACCCTTCTTCCTCTTCTTCCGCCAGGTCTCTTTGTAGTGTCCGTAGGTATCGGCGTAACGTCTTCTATGCTTCCGATCTTGAAGCCGGATCTTGCCAATGCCCTTACGACTGCCTGTGCTCCTGGGCCAGGTGTTTTGGTTCCGTGTCCACCAGGTGCGCGAATCTTTATGTTGATGTGGGTAACGCCTTTTTCTATTGCCTTTGCAGCTACCTTGTAGCTTGCTTGCATCGCGGCATATGGCGTTCCCTCTTCATGGTCGGTATCTACTACCATTCCTCCGCTTCCTACTGCCATAGTTTCAGCTCCAGAAAGGTCGGTGAGGGTTATTATGGTGTCGTTCTTTGATGCGAATATGTGCGCTACTCCCCATCTTGTGCCTTTTGCCTTGAACTTTTCCGCAGCAGCTGCAACTTCGCTTTCGAATGAAAGATCAGATTTCTTAGTCTTGTTTTGCACTTCGTGCTTTTGAACTGGTTTCTTTGCCGGTTGTTTCTTGTTTCCTGCCATATAAACACACTACTTATTCCGCATTGCCCTCAGCAGGAGCCTGCTCCTCCTGAGCTTCTTCCTGTGCCGCTTCGGCATTGCTTCCTTCAGCTGCAACAACTGGTTTGACTTCCAAATCTATGCTCTTGTAGAAGCTTATCTTCTGGTCGTCAACAGCTGGCACTACGTAGCTTGGTGAAGTTACCCTTTTGCCGTCTACTGCTATGAATCCATGGGTAATGAGCTGCCTCGCCTGCTTTATGCTTTTTGCCATTCCCCTTTCGAATACCAAAGACTGCAATCTTCTTCCGAGTATTGCATTCGTGTCTACTATGAGCAAGTCGTCGAGAGTAGCCTTGTTGCTTACGATGCTGTATTTGGCAAGCCTTGCTATTATGTTCCTGCCTACTTCCTCGCTAGCTTTTCCGGAGAGAACCTCTCTTACGTTTCTCCTTATTCTTCTGAGTTCGCTCTGGGCCATCCACACTTCTTTCACGTTCTTGAGCCCGTATTTTTCCTTCAATCCGTGCTCTTCGTCTATTCTCTGCCTGTCCCACATGAACGCTGGCTTTTCGTATTTTTTCCTCAATCTTTTAGTAGAACCCAATCAATCACTTCTTTGCGCTTGTGCTTGCCTTAGCCGCAGGAGCAGCTGGCTTTCCAGGAACTTCTGCCTTCTTCGTAACTCCGATCGTCGCTCCAGTTCTTCCGGTGTTCTTCGTGCGCTGTCCGCGTACCTTCTGTCCGTACTGGTGACGGTATCCGCGCCACGCCTGCATTTTAATATCTTCGTTTATGTCCTGCTTGACCTTGACAGTCAAATCGCTTCCGACGAAATGCAGGTCGCTGTTCGTTTCGCGCTCCCTTCTTCCGTTGAGAATGTATGCCGGAATTCCGAACTTCGTAGGCTCCTTTATTATGTTTTCAATGTTGCCTATTTTCTCTTCGCTGAGAGAGCCTATTTCAGTGCTTCTCGTTATTCCGAATTTCTTGTCTGCAACGAATGCTATGGCATTTGCCATGTTCGCGCCTATTCCCTTTACTTGTCTAACTGCCTTCTCTATCTTGAAGTTGCCGTTAATGTCCTTTCCCGATATTCTGATTATTCCTCCTTCTTCCTTCTTGGAAGGGTTTGGTTTACCATGTTGTGGATTTGCCATCGAAACACTTAATGTTGAATATAAATACGCCAAGGCTGGGATATTCAGCAGTGAGTAAACACCAGCATTTGAACCCAGAAGGCCGTGAGGCCATACGCTTGCAGGATTGTTTTCCAGGCGTACGCGTTACCGGATTCCGCCACCTTGGCATGCTTTAATAATTACGATTGAGCGTATTTAAAGCTACCTATCATACAGTATTTGCAGGAATAGGTATAAAAAGATACCCAGTGTGCTCTGCATTATCATGTACAAATGCGCTATCCATTCTTGCTCATTCTCTTTATAAAGCTCTTTGTATAATTATAGTTAAATTTGTTTTTCAAGAGTGTTGTGCAATGCCAAAC
This sequence comes from Microcaldota archaeon, assembly GCA_021789155.1. Lineage (GTDB taxonomy): Archaea > Micrarchaeota > Micrarchaeia > Micrarchaeales > CABMGC01 > JAJYJW01. Next base: position 18,016 of record JAJYJW010000014.1, on the reverse strand, counting down.
CAAAAGAAGAAAAGCGAATACATGCTGCATGTCGCATCACTGCGTGATTTCACCAGATTGATCTCAATAGTTGAGATGAACAGTCCGATATTCGCGGTCAAGCGCGGCAAAGAGTATTCCCTGTTCGCTGTGGGGATAGACAACGTGTTCCACGAAAAGCTCGCGTGCGTTGTGGAAGTAGAGGAGATGAGCAGCTTCCTGATGTACATGCCGGTGCACAACGATACGAAAGACTACGCTGTCATAACCTCGGACATATCGAAATACGCTTCCGATTTCAAGCGCGCGGTATTCCCGATAATGATAATGAAGAGCATGCCTTTCAGGGAAAGCCAGAAATACCCGAATAGGGTGACGGTATCGGAAACGAGCAACATGAAAGAGCTTGTTCGCGGCATAATGGGCACGATGCGCAACGGCACAGGCATTTCATACGCGTTTTCCTTCAATTACAAAAAGAACAGGTACATCGCGGCATTCCTAGCGCCTGAAATGCTCTTTTACTGCAAATCCGAAATCCCGGAAGGAAACAACTTCATACAATACGATTATAATAATGATTCCTACAAGTCGTATGAATATCTACCGAATAGCCACAACATAATATGCGTGGTTAATCTGGAGAAACCCTTTGATTTCTTCAAGTGTTGATTATATGGCAGAAGAAGTTAGAATAGAGAAGATGAATAGGTTACGCGATCACAAAATAAATCCATATCCATATTCTTACAAGCAGACGAATCACGCTCTCGACATAAAGGAGAACTACGAATCTATGGAAAACGAGAAGGCGAGCGTTGCGGGCAGGATAATCGGTTTAAGGGAGATGGGCAAGCTCCAGTTCTGCGACATGCTTGATTCAACCGGAAAAATCCAGTTGCTGGTAAAAGCGGATTCATTGGATGAAAGCTCTAAGAAAGTGCTGGAAAACCTCGACATTGGAGACATAGTGGGCGCAGAGGGAAAGGTTACCAAGACCAAAAAGGGAGAGGTTAGCATAGACGTTTCCAACATCACAATGCTGGCGAAATCCCTGCGCACGCTTCCGGAGAAATTCCACGGATTGAAAGACATAGAAACAAGGTACAGGAAAAGGTATCTTGACCTTATCTCAAATCCCGACATAAGGAAAATATTCGTTGCTAGGAGCAAGATAATAAGCCATTTCAGGAGATTCTTCGATGAACGAGGCTACATAGAGGTAGAAACTCCGGTCCTGCAGCCAGTATACGGCGGCGCGGCCGCGAAGCCTTTCCTCACGCATCACAACTTCCTCGACATGGACATTTACATGAGAATCTCGATGGAGCTTTATCTGAAAAGGCTGATAATAGGGGGCATAGAACGCGTCTACGAAATAGGAAAAGACTTCAGGAACGAAGCTGCGGATTCAACGCACAACCCCGAGTTCACGCAGATAGAAGCGTACGAAGCGTACGCAGACTACAACGATTACATGAAGATGACCGAGGAGCTGATAAGCGGAACCGTTAAGGAGCTCACCGGCGATTTCGCCATAGAGTATCAGGGCAAGAAGGTGGATTTCAAGCCTCCTTTCAAGAGAGTTAGCATAGTGGATTCGATAAAGGAGAAATCAGGTATAGACATAAGCAACATGAGCGACGATGAAGCAGCGGCTATAGCGAAGAAGGAGAAACTCGACATACCGATAAAGAACAACATTCACGTGGCTGATGCGCTCTTCGACAAGTACGTAAAGGACGGATTGGAGCAGCCAAGCTTCGTCGTAGACCATCCTGCATACATGTGTCCGCTTACCAAAGACAAGCGCGGCAACAAGCACCTCAGCGAAAGGTTCGAGCTGTTCATAGCGACTAAGGAATGCGCGAACTGCTATTCCGAACTGACTGATCCGATAGAGCAGAGAAAGAAATTCGAGGATCAGGACAAGGAAAGGATTCAGGGCGATTTCGAAGCGAATCCAATAGACGAGGATTTCCTAGAAGCGATAGAATACGGAATGCCTCCGACAGCGGGAATCGGGATAGGAATAGACAGGATAGTGATGCTGCTTACGAACAACATATCATTGAAGGAGGTAATGCTCTTCCCCGCGACAAAACCCGAGTAGAAATGAAAGCGTCTGAATTTAGATCGGAATAACGCATCATATTTTCTTCGGCGTGCGTATTCCCCTCTGGTTTAGATAACTTCCAGCGTATTTGTTGCTTACCTTGTTCATCGTGACCGCGAATATTATGTGTGCGAATCTAAGGCCTGGCTTCAGCGCTATTCCTATGTCGGTGTTGTTTATGACTTCAAGGGTTATGTCTCCCTTGAATCCCGCATCGATAATCGTTGGCGGCATCGAAAGGCCGTGGCGTGCCCAGCTGCTTCTCAGCTCTACGAATCCCATGAGGTTGTCTGGCATTTCCACGTATTCATGAGTGGTAAGGAGAACCTGCGCCTTAGGTGGTATGACTAACCTTTCGTCGCTTTTCGTTATTACGTATTCCTTCTTAAGATGCTCTTCGTTTGACGGATCAAGAATGAAATCAGGCCCGAGTTCCGGATTGTGAATGCCTATCTCATTGCCCAATTTGAGGTCTAAACCGTTTTCCCTTATCAGTTCATCGTTGAACGGTTCTATCACGAGACGCTTGCTTCGTATGTAATTGTCGAGATCGAAATCGGAAAGTATCATGCTATCAGATATACTTTCAAAATGAGCAATAAAAGCCTTTCTTCCATAAAATGTCAAATCTGCAAACTTTTAAGTTTTTCTTTCTAGTTATTGAATTGATTACATGGCCAAGGAGGGCATTTTGAGGGTCTATAGAACCAAGTCCGAAGCCAAAGCCAGTTACGACATGATCAGCGGAGCGTACGATTATTTCGCAGAACCATTCGAAAGCAAGTTCTCCAATAGGGCATTGGATATGCTGAATATCAAGAAGGGAGAGACCGTGCTGGAAATCGGTTTCGGAACAGGACACTGCATGGAAAGAATAGCAACAGAAATAGGAACTAATGGGAAGGCATTCGGCATAGATATATCTTCGGGAATGCTGAAGATAACGAAACGCAGGCTTGCTAGAAAGAATCTGGAGAAGAGAGTGAAACTTACATGCGGCGATGCTACGCATCTGCCTTACAAGAAGCGCACGTTCGATGCTGTATTCATGAGCTTTACTTTGGAGCTGTTCGATACTCCTGAAATTCCGATTGTTCTTAAAGAGATCAAAAGAGTGTTAAAGCCCAACGGAAGATTGTGCGTTGTAAGTATGGAAAAGGAAGGTAGCGATTCATGGCTTATTAAATTGTACGAATGGTTTCACAAAGTCCTTCCGAATTATGTCGATTGCAGACCAATCTACGTCAAGCAATCAATAAGCGATGCGGGCTATTCGATAAAAACCAAGGAGAAGGTGAGTTTGTTGGGTCTGCCAGGTTCGATTGTCGTCGCAAAGCCGCGTGTCCGATAGAAACGCGTTACTTGTTACGACAAAACTGAGAATCTCGAGAAGGAACCTGTTTTACCTGAGGAAGAAGGTAAAATCTAGGGATAGAATAAGATTAAAGAGGAGAACTGTTGAGAGATTATTATCTTATTGGTGATGTCATGCCTCCGGCAGTGGTAAAGACAATTGAAGAAGAAATATTTTGGCAGTATGCAAAGTTAATATCAAAATCTGCAGGTCTCGGGAATCAAAGGGCATTTCAGATGAACAGATTCATGGCTCTAAGAGACGGGAAAATAAAATGGTCTACTGCAATACGAGAATACATCAAAGAGCATGAGAATCATGGTGTCTGCATTTACTGTAATACTGAAAAATCTAATCTTAGTACAGAACATATCTTGCCTAAATCTTGTGGTGGGCCAGATATTGCAGACAATGCGATAAGAGTTTGTATGAACTGCAATGATAAGAAAAATGGACGCAGACTGTATGAATGGTATGGTCTCAAGAACAATGATAAGATACCTAGAATTGCAGAAGGTAAATATCTTAAGTTGTTATACTCTATGCATGAGAAAAACGGCACATTAAAAACAGATAGGAATATGCTACTTACAACTTTATGTGCCAAGTGCAACCTAAAGTCAAAATGCGAACAAGATTCTACAGAAGGTGCTCTCTCAGTATATTGCCTTGAAGGAAGCTTCTCTTAACATTTCTGACGTCGATTATATTGGAAAGGAGTCGAATAACCTCGAGAATAACGAGATAGTCGATGTCTCGGATAACGAATACGTTGTTTATGATAACAAAACCGAGCAAAAGATAGCGGATGTTATCAAGAATATGACAACGAAAGACGCTAGACGTATTGGATTATCAAAAAGACAGTTGTTCAGATTGAAAAAGAAGGTAAAGCAAGGAAAGGGGATAGGATTAAAGAAGAAAACGCTACATAAACTATTGAATATAGCGTGATGTTACGGACATAAATACGATCATTTCATGGATAATGTCAAACTGGAACATAATAGTTGACGAAGCAATAGCATCATTCATAGTTGCTGGCATATTCTACATAATCAGTTATGTTAGAAAGAAAGCAACAAAAGGCAGTATATTGAGAACTGCAATCGGCACTGTCGTAATCTTTGTCGGGGTATTTCTTGTAATAACTGGTGCACAGCTCTGGAATTCCACGTTCCAGATCAGCAAAGCTACCAATCCCTCTTTTATTTGGAATAGCCTGATCGCTTCTGTTGGAATGATTGTACTTTATATTATCGGCATACTACTCGTTATCTTCGGAGGGCTAATCATCAATAGAGAGAGAGCCATGAAAGTGATACAAATTTTGTATGAACACTTCAAGAGAACAGGTATGTATGATTAAGAGACACGCCTTCTCCCTGCTAAAACTATGTTAGAAAAGGGGGACATTTGAGCGAGTTATATATAACCCCATAAAAAGAATGCTCCCATCGGGATTTGAACCCGAGTTCCAAGCGTGAGAGGCTTGTGTCCTTGACCGTGCTAGACGATAGGAGCAGCATCATCTATTTACAGCTAAATGGCTATAATTCTTTAGTTGATAAAGAAATTAATCCTTTCGTGTTTCCATGCAAGATGATATGGATATTAGATGGCTTGACCTCGGTTCTGCTGCTGCGTTAGTCAATCTAGAAGGTCTTGCATTCAGGGAATACCAATTCAACATAATAAGCGAGATATTCAAGGGGCAAAACACTCTTGTGGTTCTTCCAACTGGTCTTGGAAAAACCCTGATTAGCGTGTTCTCCATAGCCAACCAGCTTTCAAAAGGACAACGCTGCATAATGCTTTCCCCAACGAAGCCTCTAAGCGAGCAACACTTCTCATCAATGGAATCTTTGCTTAAAGTAGATAAGGAAAAGCTGCTTCTCTTGACTGGGGCTCTTGGCACGGATAAGAGGAAGCTTGCGATTGCAAATGCATCACTGATAGTTGCAACCCCACAGACAGTTGCAAACGAGATAAAGAAGGGAATTCTAGACATTTCCGATTTCTCAATGGTGGTATTCGACGAGTGCCATCGTGCAGTTGGGAAATACGCGTACACCTTCGTTGCTGACGCAGCGCTGAATTCTGGCACTAGGATTGTAGGGCTTACAGCATCCCCCGGTAGCAATCCCGCGCGAATAAAGAAGATACTGAACGTGTTGGGGATAGAGCAGATACAGGCAAGAAGCATGACAGACCCGGACGTTTCAAGATACGTAATGCCGAAATCTTTCCACGTGCAGTACGTAGACAAAACTCCTGCCATACTTCAGATAACAACGCAGATGAAGCCTTTGATAGAGGGAAGCATGGAAAAGCTGCGAAGCATGGGTTTGATGTTCTTCAAGCATTTCGAGACAATGCCTAAGGGCAGGCTCATAGAGCTCGGAACGAGCATAAACAAGATAAGCTCTTCTAGTTACAGATTCGGGGCTCTGTTCCATTACGTGCGATTGCTCAATTTCATACATGCATACGACCTCATAGAGATAGAGGGTCTTTCGCCATACGTAGAATTCATGGAAAGCCTTGCGAATCGCGAGAAGAAGAGCAAGGCAGTCGAATCCATACTTAACGAAAGCGTGATAAAGAATTCGCTTAGCATAGCGCGCGAAGCGATCAACAACGGAAGCGAGCATGCAAAAGTAAACGCATTGGTTGAGCTCATCAATAGGAACAAGGAGAAGAGCACGATAGTTTTCGCGCAATACCGTTCTACGGTAAAGATGCTTACCCGCATGCTGATAGCAAATGGAATAGACGCGATGGCGTTCCTAGGCAAGAAGGAAGGTTATTCGCAGGAGACGCAAAAGCAGGTGATAAGCGAGTTCAAGGAAAAGGGCTTCAAGGTTCTTGTGTCGAGTTCGATAGGCGAGGAAGGGCTTGAGATACCTTCTGTAGATCAGGTAGTATTTTACGAATCAGTGCCTAGCGAGATAAGGAACATACAGAGAAAGGGAAGAACAGGAAGGCACTATAGCGGCGAGGTATTCGTTCTCGTGGCAAAGGGCACTAAAGACGAGATATACTTGCATGTTGCAGCGAACAAGGAGAAGAAGATGATGGAGCAGATAACCAAGGCCGCAAAGGACCTTCAGTCGAAAATAGGCAAGAAGCAGCATGCACCAACTGCTTCCGGTCAAAGCAAATTATGATCCTATTTCCTGAGTACGTGTTTGTAAGCCAGCGCATACGTAGGCACGATCTTTATTCCTGTTTGCACGTTGCCTTCATCGTCCGTGTACTCGTAAAGCTCTTCGCTGGTTCCATCTAGGACCTCCTCGGCTTCTATTTCCTCTATGCCTTCAGGTTCCATTTCCTCTGTTGATTCGCTGACTTCTTCAAGTTCTTCAACCTGGGGAATTTCTACAGTGTCGTCTTCATGCTCTTCGCTGATTTCTTCAATGCTTTCGGCTTCAAAATCAGTTCTTTCTTCTTCCACTGCTTCCTCGTATTCCTCCTTTTCCGCATTGAGCTCATAAGGAGCAGGATCATCAGCTTGCTCTACCTCAAAGCTCTCAATACTATGTCCTCCGGGCTCGCCTTCTTCATTGTCATCGTGTTCTTCCCCTTCATCTTCTCCCTCTTCCTCCATCACGGTGACGTTTTTTGCAACAGGGACCTTGTTTGCGATTTTCTTTTCCAAGCGCATCGCAGAGTTTGACTTTTCTACACGCTGCGTTTCCTTCTGGTTCCTTATCGCATCAACCATTACCATCTTCGATTTGGTCACTATGGTTTTGGTGCTGACGTCGTCGGAACCGTTTTGCTTCTTCTTTCCTTTCAGGAATAGTTGCAAAGCTGCAACTTCTTGAGCGTTTGTAAGAGAAGAATTGTTGTTTCTTTTATGCTGAGAGTCTACATCTGTAGATTGCTGCAGATGCGCAATAGGTGTGTTCATAAGTTGTTAGTCACTTGGTAACTGATTTACATGGAAATGTAAAATATATAAATCCGAGCGTTATCCCCCTACAACGTTGTCTATTATGAACGAAGGGTCATAAGGCATCAGGTCATTATAGCCTTCGCCAATCCCGAAGAACATGATGGGTATGTGCGTATCCCCAAGTATTGATATCGTGTTGCCCCCTTTGGCATCGCAATCCAGTTTTGTAAGTATTATCCCGTCTATGCCCGTGGCTTTTTCGAATGCCTTTATCTGGTCAAGCAAAGCATTGCCTGCTATGCTCTCCCCAACGAATATCTTGAGATCAGGTTTGATTACCCGTTCCACCTTCTTTATCTCCTCTATTAGGCTCTTGTTGGTTTCCTGCCTTCCCGCGCTGTCTATGAGCACGACGCTCGCGGAATGCGCTTTCGCGTAATTGCACGCATCGAACGCCACGCTTGCAGGGTCAGCCCCGTAGCTGCTGCTTACCACCTTTATTCCCAGAATGTTAGCGTGATGTATCGCCTGCTCTATTGCCGCGGCCCTGAACGTATCGCTGGCGCTTATCACGCACTGTATGTCGCTGTTCTTCAGCATGTTAGCGAGCTTTGCCATTGTGGTAGTCTTGCCAGCGCCGTTTGGACCTATGAACAGTATCTTGAACGGCTCGGATTTATCCGCTCTTGAATTGACCCTCGAGATTATGTCTATTGGAGACGCCTTCGCGAGCAAATCCCCAAGAGCATCGCGCATAGCGTTGTTGATGTAACCATTTACGTTTCCATAAGGCACTTCCTTTCCTACCAGCCTTGTCCTAAGATCCGAGCAGAATCTCTCAGCTACATCGTAGTTGACATCAGCCTCGAGCATGCCCATGTTCAGTTCTTCTATTATGCTGTCTATGTCCTTCTCTTCGATCTTTATCTTTCCGGTAAGTATTGACTTTACCTTCTTGATCGCGGAAATGTCTATCTTCACCGCAGCGCTCTTCTTAGCTTCGGGCACGGCCTTGTGTTCGTTTGCAACCTGCTTTTCTTCTGGTTTTTTGATCGGAGCAGGTTCGGGAATCTTCTCTTCTTTCTTCTCAGGTTTTTTGCTTATTATAGGGGTAGGAATCGGCTTCTGCTCGTCTTCCCTCTTTTCTTCGGCGATTCCGTCAACGAGCTTTGCCTCTTTAGGTTTCTTTTCTTCTATCTGGATTGGCTCTGCAACAGGCGCGATTTTTTCCTTCTGTTTGCCAAGATTGGATTCTTGCTTCTCGATGCTCTGCGCTTCGTGTTCTATCTTTTCTTCCTTTTCCTCTTCCTTTTTGGCTATTGCCCCAACGAAATCCTTGAACTTCTTCTTGAGGCCTTCGAACACTTATATCACTGCTGTACCTGGGAGCTGAGGCTTATAGATAGCTTGTACAGCTCCTTCGCGAGCGCATCTCTCTGCTTATCCAAAGTCTTGAGGTTGCTGCTCACTTTTTCTATGTTGCCCGAAACGAATTGCTCCGCGTCATCTGGGCTTTTCTCAATGAAATAGCCAGCACCTATGCTCGTTATCACCTGATCGACAGCTTTGGTCGTAGCGCCTATGAACACGTTGCTGTCTATGCTAACCAGGATGTTCGCATCGCTTATCTTTTTAGCGTTCTTTATGGTTTCCTTGGTTCTGTTCAAGCTTGCAAGCAGCATGTTATACGAAGATATGCTCCTTATCACTGTATCATATTCTCCGGAATAATAATCTTGCAAATACCTGATTCTTTCCAATTCGTTATTGTCAGGCATATGAGTACCATAGAAGTTTTAGTTTCTAATATTAATAAACCTTCAGGCGAATTGGCGTTTCAATGGATGAAGAAGTATTCGATAACATGCGGCTTTGCACGAAAGGCAGCGTCTACTTTCCCAGGGAGGATTCTGAGCTTGCGGCACACATAGTGAAAATGGCGTTGGCGAACATGAACGATGGCGTGAAAATACTCGATATGGGTTGCGGAACCGGATATTTGGGAATAGCGGCAATGCGTTCCCCAAAAGTGAGCTCCGTATGCTTTGCTGACATAAATCCGGATGCGATAGAATGCGCGAAGATGAATGTTACCAGGAATAATCCAAGAAACGTGCAAACGAGCTTTGTGGTTTCAGACCTGTTTTCAAACGTAAGCGGTAAATTCGACATCGTAATGTTCAACGCCCCATATCTTCCGGATCCGAGCAAGGACGAAATCACGATGAATAAGGAGCACGAGATAGCGCTAAGCGGGGGCAAAGACGGAATAGAACTGTCGATGAGGTTCATCGACGGGCTGTCTCAGCACATCGAAGAAAATTCAATGGTCGTGCTCGTGGGAAGCACAGCAAGCAACAAGGACAAGCTGCTGAATCACATAACAGAATCGGGTTTCGGCTATTCCGTTGAAGCTACGAGGAAATTCTTTTTCGAGGAAATATTCGTATTGGCTATATGGAAAACAAAGGCATGACGCTAAATATTTATTATTTGCCTTCTCAATGCTAGTGATAATATGCCTTCATTACAGCAACCGCAGAACCAGGCAGGAATAATGAGCTTTTACGATGCACCAGAGCTTGGTCCGAAGGTGAACGTCAAGTCAATACTCTTAATAGTGGTAGTGTTCTCATTGGTGATAATAGTGCTGAATCACTTCGCCACGGTATAGCATTATGCTACGCTGAAGAAATCGCGCTTCCTTTCGCTTACGTCTCCGCTTTCTGCTAGAAGATAGAGCACCGCACGTACTGCATCTTCAGGGACATTTATCTCTGAGGCTATCTCATCCACGCTCTTGCTTCCGTTTTCAAGAACCTTCAATATCGCCGCGCTGTTCTTGTTGAAGAAAAGCCTAGTCACTATGTAGAACTTCTTGTTGAAAGAGCGCGTGCCTATCACAAGGCCGTGCCTTATGCTGTCTTCCAATGCAAGAGAAAGATTGCCAGCTTCGGCTTCCGAGTTGACAACTATGTACCCCTGTTCTTCCAACTCCCTGCTTTTATCCCCTTCGAGTGATGTCGCAAGCCTTTTTGTCTGCGATTCGCTGCCTTGGGTTTGGAAACTTCTGGTGAAGCTCTTAGGTTCCTGCCGTGTTTCCTGCACAACCTTCTTTCTCATGAGGAATCTGTCGTATATCTGCTTCGATATGCCGTAGAGCTTCTCGCCCTTCTCCCTGTCATATCTTACGCTTACCATCCCCTTTCCTAGCAATTCTTCAAGAACCTTCTTCTCATCATCGTCAAGGATCTTATCAACGTTCGATGCGCTCCTTTGGTTGTATCTCAACGTATCCAATTTCTTGAGCACTGCAAGCTCCTTGTTGTCAATCCCCTCGTTGCCAGCGGCGTTTCCTGCATTTCCCGACTGCATGACTAGATTGGCTACGTCCTGCTTCTTTGCGAACATGAACGATTTGTTGTTCAACGGGAAGAACTCTACCTCATCTCCTTCCTCTATGCCCAATGCTCTGCATACGTCAGGAGGAATGTGTATAGTTGGTTTCTCATTTGCCTTGTAAACCTTCGCCGTTAAAACACCTACTATTCAATGCCACTAAAACTAATTATAACTTCTCATTTGCCGTTGCATATTGTGCTATTGGCATAGCATATCGCATAGTTGGTTGTTTGGGGCAAAGACTTGTATTCACAGTTTGTTATCACCTGCGCGGATCCGGTTATGTTGTAGTATTTCGCCAGAAGCGCCTGCGCATTTAGCCTTTGGGTCGAATTCGCTATGCAGCTATTCAGCGAGCTTATGTTCAGATGCGCACGATTTGCAAGGGTGCTCAGCATAGAGTCGTTCATGAAGTTGTACGAGAATAGGGTTCTCAGATTGGTTATGAATAGGCTGAAGTTTGCCTGAGCTGCTCCGCATACCAGATACCTTCCAAGAAGCGTAGCGTTGTAAACCCCATCCTTATTTGCTATGTTCTCGCTGTAGCTTCCCATCAATACGTCTATGCTTGCGTTCAATCTGTTCGCGTATTTTGATTGCAACGCCGTGAAGTTCGATAGCGTTTCTATTGACCCTGGCTCGTATGGGTCTATGAACCATGCAACCTGCAACGGATAGCTGTTTCCGCACGCCACCTTTCCTGCAAGCTTTATCACCCCCTTTGATGCAACGTAATCATTCAATATTTTTGATACTCCTAACGTCTGGAAGAACGGGGTTATGCTTGACAGGTTGTAATCGCTTACCAACAGGGTTATGTTGAATATCGCTTTAGTGATCGGATTCTGCGATTGCATCGTAACCAGCCATTCCTTTTGGGTTGGTATGTACGAAGCAGTTGCATTGTTTGCCATGGTGAAATACGGGACCAACGATATCGAAGTGTTGACATACGCATAGCTTGCGAGGAACTGCGATGCAGCGCGTATTGCCTCGCTTGCATTATGCAGGCTGCTCTGATTCGTGAAATTCGTTACTAATACCTGCGGTTTGGAATAAGATAAAGCGAGAAGAATCATGACAAGTATGACTACCAATATTCCAAGTGCTATGTGGATGTTGTCTATGCCTCCAAAAATCCCTATTGGTTTTATGACAACTCCTTCCGAAGAGCTGCCTTTGCGCTTTGCTGCCATTCTATCACAAGATATTCAAACGCTAAATTTAATTAAGGTGCCGAATATCCTGCTTCCCAGTTGCTGGTGAATGATATTCCTGAAGATACACCGTTGTTGTTATTTCCGGAATAATCTTTCACATCCCCATTCAACGGCCACCAACCGACCAAACTCTTCAATGCAATAGGCGCTCCTCCTATGCCTTCGTTGTACAACGCTGCGACTTCATTTGCCGAAAGCGATGAGTTGTAGATCTGAACATCCGCAAGCATTCCGTTTACGTTATAGCTTCCTCCTGCAAACTTGCCTATTGTAATCACGCTTGTACCCGCACCAACGTTTCCTATTACCTGGGCTGACGCTTTGAATACTCCATTCACGTATATCTTAGCGTTAGAACCATCGAAAGTACCTACATACTGCTGCCATTGTCCATTAGACGCACACGGCGCACCTGCATTAACGCCATATTGCCCAATGCTATTGTACACTACAAACAACGGCCCAGAGGAAGAATCGCAGGCATCAAGATAAGAATACGATTGCGATACCATTATCGCCCTTGGAGGTTGGTTTCCATTTCCAGTAATATCTGCCCATACAACCATGGTCATTCCACTACCCGTAACCAATGCGCTTGTGGGGATAGTGATGTAATTGGTCTGTCCATCGAACTTTGCCGCATACTGCGGCAATTCCCCGTTGCATATTCCTTGCAGGTTGATGAACGAAGTTGTCATTGGACCATTTGGACGAAACACATGGCATGCGCCAGGCGGCGCTTTCGGCGTGAATGTCGATGCATTGAATATTCCGAGTTGGAATAACGCACCCAAAACAACTGCGATGATGAGTATCGCCCACCCATAGGTCATCAAATATTCCATTGCGGATTGAAGCGTTATTTTTGTCGTCATATGCTACACTCAAATTTGATTAAGGCGCAGAATAGCCGGATGACCAGCTGCTGGTGAAACTCAACGCAGTAGGAACTCCGTTGTTATTGTTTCCCGAATAGTCCTTCGCATCTCCGTTCAACGGCCACCAGGCAACTAGACTATTCAACGCTACAGGCGCTCCCCCTATGCCTTCATTGTACAATGCTTTAATCTCATTTGAAGATAGTGAAGTGTTGTAAACCTGTACATTTGCAATTTGTCCGTTGAACCAGTAAGTTGTCCATCCTCCGCCGACTGTGGGCGCAGCTGTTCCAGCCACCAATGTTCCAGTGAAAGTTGCAGTAACCGAGTTGTCCGCAACTCCATTGACATAAGTATTGATCTTGCTGTTCGTATCATAGGTTGCGCATACGCTCGTCCACTGGCTTACAGGTATCTTTGTTACTCCTAATAGTGTGTTATAACCTCCAGCAGTTCTGAATTGCGCATACAAATAGTTATTCGGGTTGACGTTGAAATTCCATGCAGTCGAACTTTGTTCCGCAATTATAACCGGATAAGTAGTAGAAGCAGCAGCCATGAATATCCAAGCACATAATGTAGCATATTTCATGTTTGCAAATTGGGAAGTAAGTGTTGCAGAAACGTAGCTGCTTGCACCGTTGAATTTCGCAACATACTGCGGAAGTTCTCCGTTGCAAATTCCCTGAAGATTGATGAACGATGCAGTGCCTGGTCCATTCGGACGGAATACGTGACATGCGCCAGGCGGCGCCTTGGGTGTGAAAGTAGATGCGTTGAATATTCCTAGTTGAAATAGTGCCCCAAGCACGACTGCAATGATCAATATCGCCCATCCATATGTCATCAGATATTCCATTGCAGATTGTAACCTTGTTTTCATAATATCACGGTGCGGAATAACCAGATTCCCAGTTGCTCGTAAAACTCACTCCGGAAGCTGCGCCGTTATTGTTATTTCCAGAATAATCTTTAGTATCTCCGTTTAGGGGCCACCATGCAACTAGGCTGTTCAGCTTAACTGGTGCACCTCCTATTCCTTCAGTGTATAGCGCGCTTATTTCGTTCGAGGAAAGCGAGGTATTGTATACTTGCACGTTGGCTATGTCTCCGGTGAAATATGCATATATGTCTTTACCTATGGTTGTCGTTCCTCCGAGATTCGTGGCTAGAGCCACTGCTCCCCCAAGACTCAACGTCTGGCAGGTGGAATCGACGCATCCTTCTAAGGTTGTCGCGCTCTGCGAATAATCTATTATGAGCTGATGCCAGCTTCCATCAGTGAGCGAAGGCGTGGACGAGTAAGGTCCGGTGTCGTCACATCCGCTTTCAAATTGCAGATGACCATTCGCATTTATTATTATGAAAAAGTCGTGTGCTATGCAGTTTCCAGTTCCATGCCAGAATAAGCTTCCAGAAGCTTTAGTATTTATCCACATGCTTATTGTTCTTGCACTTGAACCGGAAGGGAACTGCGAATCTGAGGCAGATATGTAAGCGGCTCCGTTGAACTTCGCAACGTACTGCGGCAATTCTCCGTTGCATATGCCCTGCAAGTTTATGAAAGATGAAGTCATTGGTCCATTCGGTCTAAATACATGACATGAACCAGGTGGCGCCTTAGGCGTGAACGTCGAAGCGTTGAAGATACCTAGTTGGAATAATGCACCCAGTACGACTGCAATGATAAGAATAGCCCATCCGTAGGTCATGAGATATTCCATTGCACTCTGTAACTGCCTCTCCCTATGGGTCATGTTCTTCGTGATTTGATAGCATGCAAATTATTTATATGCAGTACGTGAAACATGATGAACGTTAAGCGTAGCACGTATCTGCTACTTTTTCCAGGAGGCTATGCAATTTTCCATCTTTTCCCAGTCCTGTCCCACTATCACTGGCTTCATGGCTAACAGTTCTTCCCTGTAGCTTATTTGCATTGGCAGTTCGTTTGCGAGAAATATGGGTATGTTCACGTCAAATGCCTTTCCCATTTCAAGGAAGGTGTTCCCGCCAATGTATCCTGCTATCTCTTTCTTTTCGTAGTTGGCAACGTATATTGCATCTGACTTTTCGATTTTGGCGAAATGCTTTCGTATCAGGTCATTGACTATCTTAGCTAGAGCCTGCTCTTTTAATTCATGATAATCCTGCATGCTCGGTAGCAGTACTTCGTGTCCTCTTGAAGCAAGAGCGTCTTTGATTTGCGGAAGTTTTCCAAAAAATGTCGCACTTGAACACAGTGTTATAACACTCACATTATCACCGATACGTAATCACGAGAAGAAAGACAAAGCCACTATCCCTATTATTGCTAATACAATGCCTAGCCATTGGTTGCCTTCAGGTCTTTCTTTTAGGAACATGAATGCTAGCAGAACAGTAACACCTCCTGCGAATCCCGCTAGAGTCGATATCGTAGGCAGGTTTGCAGTGTGCACTGCTATGGCGAATACCACTATTAGAACCGCCAAAGCATCCGTAACTCCTGCGCCTATGAGGTACATCAGAACTTTAGAGTTTGAAGGTGGTCTCATATCCTGCCCTAAAGCCTTCACTGATGCGAATCCCAGTATTGAGCTTATTCCTCTCCACATAAGGCACAGAAGCGCATAGCCTATTATGCCAACGTATGCTCCGGTGAATATGCCGACTATCCCCAGAAAGAACATGGATGCTATTGCGCTTTCGACCCCAATCGCGAGTATCTTTTTGCCTTTCTTTAAAGCGCTGAACTTCATGGAAATCAGTATTATTCCAAGTATTACGCTTGCTATTGCAAGGAACTGCATTACACTCAAAGAATCATTAAGCAGCAGAACAGCTCCGATAACGGTTATTGCAGGATACGAATTCACTATCGGTGCGGCTATTGCAACGTCTCCATATCTGAATGCTGTATCCGCGAATATGAAACCCAGGAACAATGAGACGGAAGACAATACTGCCAGGAACAGCACCATGTAGCTTATGTTCGTGTTTATCCCTGCGAAATACGCTGCTGGCAATAATATCAATGAGCCGAATAATGCCGCATATGCAACCGTTCTGTACTGCCCTATCTTCCTTGCGGGGAACGCGACCAGATAGTCTGACACGCCCCACAACAACGCCGCAGCAAGCCCCCCTGCTATTGATAGTAAGTCCATCTATGTCCCCGTTTAAGATTATTATGAGGTATGTTGCGTTGCATATTTTTAAGCGTTCTTTACTCTAGTATATTTTTCTCCAGTTTTTACTTTACATGATTTTTGTTTAGGTGAATACACATAGAGCGCATTTTGATGAATTGCAGAGTATCTTGAAATTATGAAAATCAATAAATACCATAATCTGTTAGGATTAGTGTCAAAGACATTTCTAGCTGAGATCTAATGAGAAAGAGGATAATTCATATACTGGGCACTGCTTCTGGAGTAGGGAAGAGCACCATAACTACTGCATTATGCAGACATTTCTCAAATCTGGGCGTATCCGTAGCTCCATTCAAAGCGGTTAATATGTCGCGTAATTCTATAGCCACAAAGCAGGGTGGTGAGATAGCTAGGGCACAGTGGCTACAGGCAGTCGCTGCTAGAACTACACCAAGAGACGAAATGAATCCCATATTGCTAAAGCCTGAAACTGATGATTCCTCAATGCTGATAGTCAACGGTGTTACCGTTGATAGCATGTCTGTCAGCAAGTATTCAAAATATCTAAAGAAAAATGGTCAAAAAATAGTATCCAATGCATTGCGCACTCTGTTAGAAGAGTATGAGCTTATCATAGCGGAAGGAATGGGCGCCGCAGCAGAAATAAACATGGAACAAGACCTTGCAAATAGATTTCCAAAAGAGTTCGCAAAGGAGAAGGCAGCGTTCATCGTGGGAGACATTGACAGGGGCGGTGTATTTGCAGCATTATACGGGAGCAAAAAGCTTTATCCTGACGAAGAATCCATCTCCGGACTAATAGTCAACAAAGTAAGGAGCAATACAAAATTGATAAAGAGCGGGATAGACAAACTTTCTCGACTTACTGAAAGTAAGGTGGTGGCAAGCGTTCCATATATCGAGGACATATCTTTACCCAAAGAAGACATTCTCGACTATGCGTTAATCCATTCAAATAATAAAATTGCAGTAATCAGATATCCAGGCATGGAAAATTATAGTGACATAGACAGTCTAATCTATTCTGCCAACGGGGTAAATTACATATACGGAAGCAATGCAAACGAATTGAATGATGCAAGCTTAATCATCCTTCCAGGTTCTAAGAAGGTGATTAAAGATCTTGAATATATAAGGCGCTTTGGAATAGATCTTATGCTGTATAATGCAGCAGCAAGGGGAGCATTCGTGATTGGCATATGTGGCGGCTATCAGATGCTTGGAAAGATCATAAATGATCCAAAATGCGTAGAGTCAAGGAAGAAATTCTTCAAGGGTTTAGGTCTCCTCGATTCTGATACTTGTTATTCTGACAAAAAAGTTGTTCGTCTAACAGAATACAAATTTACAAACAAATTTTTTTACGGCACTATTGCATCTAAGGGCTATGAGATTCGTTATGGAAACACCAAATCGAACAGTGGACCCTGTGCAAATCTGCTAAAAGATAATTCAAGCGAAGGATCATTATCCGAAAACGGTAAGGTGATTGGAACAAACATCCACGGGATCATGGAAAATTCAGACCTTCTCAGATACATATCACTGAATACTGGCATTAAGTTTGACAAAAGCGAAATGCTGGAAAATAAGATTGAAGATATAACAAAACGTGTAATGGCATCTTTTGATTTAAGAACTTTTTATGAACTTATTGGAATGTAAGAACTTTATGATTGAGATGGGATGAACATGTTTGGGTACATTAGAAGGTGTTAAGCACGAATTACAGAACCTTTGGCAAAACAAAAGTACGTGTTTCAGAGCTAGCTTTGGGTACAATGCATTTCAAATGGATAATCTCTGAAAAGCAGTCCTTTGACCTTTTGGATAACTATGTTGACTTAGGTGGAAATCTGATAGATACAGCAGACATGTACACGCAATGGGGTGAAGGACTATCTGGAGGAGAAGCTGAAACAACAATAGGAAAATGGATGAGAGAGAGGAAAAACAGGGAACAGATATTCCTTACGACGAAAGTCAGATCGCGCATGTGGGAAGGCGTGGA
>JAJYJW010000013.1:691-26596 GCA_021789155.1 Microcaldota archaeon | reverse complement strand
GCCGCAACCAATTTCCATTATGGAAAAGGATAGCATAAAAAGAGAACTCAACGCAGGCAGCATAGTAATAGCATGCGGAGGTGGAGGCATACCCGTGATCTCTGAAAGCAAAGGTTTCAGAAGAGTGGATGCGGTGATAGACAAGGACCTTGCAGCGCAGGTTATAGCCAATGACGTGAACGCGGATGCGCTGGTCATTCTCACTGACGTGAAGAACGTGTATTACGACATCGAGATGAGGCGCGCGATACATAAAATAAGATACACTGAACTTTCACATCTGCTGGATACTTTCGAGGAAGGCACGATGCAGCCGAAGGTTTTTGCAGCATTGCAATTCATAAAGAAAGGGGGGAAGGAAGCGCACATCGGAAGCTTGGATCATGCACTGCAGGTTACAAAGGGAAGAAGCGGAACAACCGTATTCATTTAGACTCTTCCACTTTGTCTACGAATCCAATCACCAGGTTCATGAATTGTTCCGCATGGGAGAAATGCGAAGTGTGACCTGCGCCTTCTATTATGGAAAGCTCCGAGCCTGTTATGTACGAGTTGAAAACTTTGGCATATTTTGGATTGATAACCTCGTCTTCAGCGCCCCATATTATCAGAGTGGGAACGGTTATCATGGAGAGGTCTTTGTCGCTCAGCAGGGAGTTTCTCGAATGCAATATGCTGTCTATCACGTATTCCTTGTTCCCACTTACCATTAGAGCGGAATGCTTTACCCTTTCCATATCCTGATCAAGAGTTCCGTTCTGCTGCATATCATCTATTTCGCGTTTCAGGCCCGCGCTATCCTCAAGTACGATGCACATGGGTTTGCCGGTCGAGTTTATCGAATATTTGCACGATGCCCAGCCACCATAGGAATTCCCTATAAAAACATAATCTTTCAATTTCATCGCGTTTATCACGTCTTCAAGGCACTCCACTTGCACGTCCATAGAATACTCTATTCTGGGCGCATCGGAAAGTCCGTGCCCAAGAAAATCGACTATGAGAATATTGAATCTGTCCGGAATGAAACCTACCGTGCGCTTCCATGCTTTAGTATTCGACCCTATTCCGTGAAGGAATATCAAGGTTACTTCGGACTGATTTTCGGCACTCAGACAGTGTATCTTGCCGTGCCTCGTATCTACGAATGATTGCTTCAAAGAATCGTAATCCAACCACTCACTTCTTTGGCATGAAAAAGTGTATCGGCATTCCAAGGCCCAGCTCTGCCGCCTCCTGGACTGCCTCGCTGTATGTTGGGTGTGGGTGTATGGTTGCTGCGATATCCTCAAGGGTCGCACCCATCTCAATTGCAAGCGCTGCCTCCCCTATCAGGGAGCTCGCTTCTGCAGAAACTATCTCAACTCCCTTAACGATTCCGTCTGCACCATAAGCTATCTTCGCGAATCCGTTCGTTGTGTCGAGGGCTATAGCGCGACCTAACGCGCTTAGCGGAAACTTAGCAATTTTTACCCCATCTGCTTCGCTCACATCTCCTGCCAGCGCCACTTCAGGATCAGAGAATATTACTGCAGGTATAACGACGTTATCGAAAGCGGAATTCATTCCGCTTGCGACTTCTGCCGCAATCACTCCCTGGCGCATCGCCTTGTGCGCGAGCATAGGCTCTCCGACGACATCGCCTATCGCGAGTATGTTGGGATCAGTAGATTGCAACTTCTCGTTGACCTTTATGAACCCTTTCTGATCCAATTCCACCTTCGTGTTTTCCAAACCCAGATTCTTCGTATACGGCTTAAGTCCTATTGCAACGACTATCATTTCGGCTTCTATCTTCTTTCCATCGCTTAGCGTTATCGAATTGGCATCATGGGATGTGGGGCTTGCACCGGTATAAATCTCCACTCCGATCTCTTTCATTCTCTTCTTGACCAGTTGCACCGCATCCTGATCGAATCTTGAGAGAACGTCAGATCTTGCGATTATTGAAACCTTGCAGCCTAGCTTTGCATAGAGCGTGCCTATTTCAACTGCGACATATCCCGCGCCGATTATCGCCATGCTTGCGGGGATTTTATCAAGAAGCAAGGCTCTCTTGTAATCTATCACATTATCGGAGAACTCGAATCCCAGAAGCGAAGAGGGTTCGGAACCAGTTGCAATGACTGCCTTCTTGAAATTCAGAGTCACCCCATCCGTAAGCTGGAGCGAGTTGCTCGACATGAACGTAGCTGTTCCCTTCAAAATCTCAATGCCGTTTGACTTGCAGAGAAATCCCACGCCATTCTCAAGCTTGGAAGAAACCCCGAGGCGCCATTCAAGCATCTTCTTCGCGTCTATGCTTACTTTTTCAACGTTAATGCCGAACTTCTGCGAGTGCTGTGAATCGTAGAATACGTCGGATATTTTGATCATGGTTTTGGAAGGTATGCACGCATAATTCAGACAGTGCCCCCCAAGCTTCTCCTTCTCCACCAACGTAACGCTCATTCCGAGTTGTGCCGCGCGGATTGCTGCGATGTACCCGCCCACACCTCCACCTATAACTGCGAGGTCTATTTGTTCAGGAAGCGATCCCATGACCATACAAAACACTGCATCTATTTCGCAACATATGCTTTTACACGTTAAGGTGCGGAATATCCCGAAGTCCAGCTGCTAGTGAAAGTCAGAGCGGTTGGAACCCCGTTGTTGTTATTGCCAGAGTAATCCTTTGTGTCGCCGTTCAATGGCCACCATCCAACCAGGTTTTTCAATGCTACTGGGGCGCCGCCGATGCCCTCGTTGTACAATGCGGTGATTTCATTGGAAGAAAGGGACGAATTGTACAATTGCACGTTTGACATCATGCCGCCAAAGCTTGCGCAATAAATCGAACTGCATCTTCCTATATACAAATCGGTAAATGAACCGTCAACATACGGCGCAACGCTCCCGGTCTGTGGTACTGCGTCTATATATAACGACAATGTACCTGCAGCATCAATTCCGACTACATGATGCCAGGAATTCAACGAGAGAGGCCCGGATTTTTCAAACCATGAAACTCCGTTTTCATAGCCGAAACTAAGGGTTCCCACATAATCTGTCAACCCGTTTCTATTGTTTGCCTGGCTTGGAGACTGCTGAAATATGATATGCGGCACGGATAAATCATTACTTGAATATATCCATGCGGAAAATGAATACGTGCCTGCCAGCGTTATTATATTGTATTCTTGCCCGACATCAAAATATCCGTTTCCGTTGAACTTGGCAACGTATTGCGGTAATTCGCCGTTGCATATTCCTTGAGTATTTATGAACGAAGTTGTCATCGGGCCGTTTGGCCTGAAGACGTGGCATGAGCCCGGAGGCGCTTTCGGGGTAAAGGTAGATGCATTGAAGATTCCAAGTTGAAAGAGCGCACCCAACACTACTGCGATGATTAGAATAGCCCAACCGTAGGTCATGAGGTATTCCATCGCGCTTTGGAGCGTTAATCTGTTCATCGCCATATACTACAACTTAATATTTAATTAAGGTGCGGAATAACCTGAAGCCCGCCCCTAAGACTACTGCGATGATGAGTATTGCCCATCCGTAGGTCATGAGGTATTCCATAGCAGATTGGAGATTGCCCATGTGCGCTCCCTAAAACGTCTCTAACCTTGAGAATTGAAGAGCCTCAGATCCTGGAACATTAGGCATTGCTGATATCTCATTGCTTTCCTCCTGTTGCAGTTGAGCCCCGAGAGGATTGACTCTCAAATAGGAAACAACGCCTATGTTGATTATGGCCAATGCGGTAATCGCAAGAAGATAAACGGAGAAGCTGTTGAGGAATTCGTAGCTAGCACCCAATAATACCAAAACTCCAAGGGCAGCACTGGTGAAAGCGCTGTTGTTTGATTTGGTAATTACGAAAAGGCCAGCAGTTGCAGACAGAGTAAATACGATTATGTCGAGCACTGCGAGCTGGTACGCATACGTGAAATTGTTTAAGACCGAGAGAGCTCCGGCACCAGTACCAGAACTTATGAGGTAGCTAATCTGGGGATATGTGAAATAACCTATGAGGAGCGCATTTATTATGAATCCTATTCCTGCGATCGGGGGTATGCTCATCCGCGCCTGATCCTTCTCCGCTTCCTCACCGTTGCTTACCTTGTCTATGTCTTCCAAACAGTAGAACTTGTTGCCTTTCTTGACTATGTCTGCATAGCAAAAGGTCCTGTCGCAGTAATCGCACTTTGCGTATGCTTTCCTCCAAGGATGAGTCGCGCACTGCATGCCGCCTATGTCGACACTAGATTTTTTCGATGCGAGTATGGTTTTTTGCATCGCTTCCAGAGAGGGGGCTTCGCTCTTCAAGCTCTCAGCATATTTTCTCTCTACTTCTGCCTTCAGCGCTTCCTCCTTCGCCTTGTTGAACCCTTTGTATTTCGTCTTGGGTTTGGGCGCTTCCTTGCGCTCTGATCCATAAGATTCTTGGGTGCTGAGATTTTCGCTCCTGCTCTCAACTATGGGTTTGATTTCCTCTTCTGCAGGAACTTCTTCCGAGGGCTGCGCTCCCATGCCCCTAAGCTTGAATATAAGCAAGTCGTTAGGATTTACCCTCACACTTCACACCTTAACGAACAAGCGTGATTAATATCTGTGTGCTGCTCTCTCTGCTTGTTCCCTTTTCTTCTCGAATATCTTCTTGTGTTTTGCGCAACTTATGCAATAGTAAACCTTCCTGTTTGTCATGAATCTTATATCGTCAGACGTGTGCAAGTCGGTTCCGAAGCTAATCCTCTTCTCCAAAGCCACCGCCTTGGACCTAGGAATCTGTCTTCCGCAGTTGTCGCATGATACTAGTTGTTCCTTTCCTCTCAGATAAACACCTTCTGGCTTGATTATTATTGTTCTATTACCATTAATAAACTATCGTCATCTCCATAGTAGTGGCATAATAGCATGCGTCTACAGCGTTCATCTGCTATGCTCCGCGAACTTCATCAGTAGTTCATGATTGTCGTTGCTTGCTGCAGAGTTGCGTTTTATGGCTCCACATTTCTCGCATTTGTAGATAATCACGAAATTATCGTGCTCCCTTTCAACGCGAATAGGTTTGAGCATGCCCTTGCATTCCGCCAGGCGATCGCCTGGATTAACGTCAACGTGCTTTCCCCATAGACAATTAGGGCAATGGTCCGTATACCCATTTCCTTTTGTCTCCGTGCCGCAGTGCCCGCACGTGAAATCCTCTATCTTTCTCGCGAATTGCCTTGACATGCTCATGCCCTTGGTTGTTTGCCCACGCTTATCTCTTTCATGTTCGAATTACCGGTCTTGGAACGCCTTGTTGACGAAGTTATGCTCTTTACTGTAAATATCAACCTGAAACGAGTGTTTCTGTATTCTCGCAATATTTCGTTGAACCTGTTTTTGTCTATATCCCCTCTAGCTACGGTAATGTGTGGATTAAAGCTTTTGAACATCGTATAGTCATGCTCTTTTACGTAGCTGTTGCAGATTTTGTTGACATATGCGAGGCTTTTGTTTGGGATAACCCTGAGGAACACCACATAGTTTGGTTTACCTTCCTTCACTTTCTTGAATGATTTTATTCCATTTATCTCAACGGGAAATGGCCTTATCCTTGCGAGGTCTTTTGCAACAGCGCTTTCTATCTCAGATATTTCCTTGTCATCTATTTTCTCATTTGGATAAGTAATCGAGATATGGGGAACATTCGATTCCGTGATTGAAGTGTAAGTATTGTATTTCGATGCGATATTGCTCATTAGCTTCATGACCTTAGAGCGGCTTTTCTCATCCAATCTCAACGACATTGAAAAGTAACTCTTCATCGCATCAGATATTGATTGCATGTGAAAAATATAGAACCTTTGTCCTTGTTTCTATAGAAAGTATATATTCATGTCAGCACAAATATTCTTCATGTCTTCTCAGCTTGATTTAGCTGCACAGTATCTCAACGGATCTATGATAGACCTTAGCCCCAGCTTCAAGCATGCTATCGACATAATGGAAAGCACGAAAAAAAACCTTTTCATAACCGGCAAGGCAGGCACGGGAAAATCCACGCTTCTCGAATATTTCAGGGAAAGAACCCAGAAGAACATAGCGGTGTTGGCACCAACTGGCGTTGCCGCGCTTAACGTGCATGGACAGACTATACACTCATTCTTCAGATTCAAGCCAGGCATAACCCGAGATTCCGTGAAGAGGCTTTCACACAGGCAACGGGATCAGTACCTGAAGCTCGACACGATAATAATAGACGAAATATCAATGGTAAGGGCAGACCTTCTCGATTGCATAGACGCATTCATGAGAATAAACGGAAGCAACGATAAATTGCCTTTCGGGGGGGCACAGATAATATTCATAGGCGATCTCTACCAGTTGCCCCCAGTGGTAACGCATAGCGAAGCCGCGATGTTCAAAGTCAATTACGAAAGCGAATACTTCTTCGATGCAGACGTTTTCAAAGAGATGGAACTGGAATTCGTGGAATTGGACAAGCATTACAGGCAAACCGATGATTCTTTCATAAAAATACTCAATGCGATACGCAACGGAAGCGCTACCGAAAGCGACATCGCACAAATCAATTCTAGATACGACACGAAATTCGTCCCGAAGATTAACGACAGATACATTACCTTGACAACCACGAACAAAATAGCAGAAGAAATAAACGATGCCGAACTTGCGAAACTTACCGGAAGTACTTTCTACTATCATGGAACCACCGAGGGCAATTTCGACGCAAAGGCATTGCCGACCAAAGAAGACATAATACTCAGGATAGGAAGCCAGGTGATGCTCCTCAACAACGACAAGATGGAAAGGTGGGTTAACGGCAGCATAGGAACTGTGATATCGACTACTCCGCAAGAAGGAACGAACGACATAATTACGGTAGAACTTGAGAATGGAGAACGAGTGGAGGTTCTGCCGTTTACATGGGAGATGTTCAAGTTTGCATACGACCATGAACATAGAAAGCTGGTGCAGAACAAAGTAGGTAGCTTTACCCAGTATCCGCTTATGCTCGCATGGGCCATAACAATACACAAAAGCCAGGGCAAGACGTTCAAGAAAGTGATCATAGATCTAGGCTACGGAACCTTCGCCCCAGGCCAGCTTTACGTGGCATTGAGCAGATGCACGAGCATGGAGGGCATAGTGCTCAAAACCAGAATCTCCGCAAGGCATATGATAATGGATAACCGGGTTTCCGGATTTCTCTCAAAAGTCAGGAACAGTACTTAAGTAAAAATTTTATCAGCATACACACCAGTCGTAATCAGGGTTTTATAGTTTTTCTCAGAAAAACGAATTTATTGGTGGCTAGCCATGATAATAGAAGATAAGGCATACTCAAAATTCGATGTCAACGACGAGGTAATACTCGAGCTAATGTCCTCAAGTCCAATGAGGAGAATAACGCACATATCGCAGCAGGGCATACCTCATGAATTCTCCACGTCACACATAGAATACAGCAGGTACGAGCACTGCGTTGGGGTAATGCTCCTTCTCAGGAAGCTTGGGGCCGGAATAGAAGAGCAAGTATCAGGCCTTCTCCATGACGTGTCGCACACCGCGTTTTCTCACACGACAGACATGATATTCGGGGATTATTCAAAGCAAAACATGCAAGATGACAGGCACGAGGAATTTTTCGATAGGGGGGAAATAGCTGCGATACTGAAAAAACATAATATGGATCCGGATCGCGTAGCTAACGAAAAGCTGTTCGGTTTCCTTGAGAGAAACGCGCCCGACTTGTGTGCGGACAGACTCGATTATTCGCTTAGGGATCTGTATTACTATGGAAACCCCGAATACAAGAATATGCTGCAGCATCTCATTCCTGTAAATGGAGAGATAATGTTTGATTCCGGAGATGTTGCGGTAGAGTATGGAAAACAATACTCATGGCTTCAAAGCAACCATTACGCTGAATTGAAGGATATGGCTGCGAAGTACGTTTTCTCAGCGATGATACGCGCTGCGATAGATTCTGGGAAACTTGCAAAAAGCGAGATAATGGACGGAACGGACGAATCGGTCATGCAGATTGTAAGGAAGATTGAAGATGAGAAAGTAAAGAAGTTGCTCGATGCGCTTGACAAGGGCAATTACGAAGTGGTTCAAGGAGGAAACATAGAGCTTAAAGGTAAGTCTAGATACGTAGACCCGAAGTTCATCGAAAACAATACAATCAAAAGGGCAAGCGAAATAAGCGATGATTACAAAGCCATGATAGATGAATTGAAGAAACACAGCGCAGACGGATTCAAGGTAAGAATAACAGTTAATGGAGAGGACCTAGAATAAACGAAATAGGTGCCGTGCATGCGTGCGAAAAATAACAATTCTCCGCTGGAGATGCATTTTTCCACAACCGAAAAGTTAAAACTGCTTAGGGGGATGTTCTCCACAAATACGTTCAAGGAGACAGTACGACCAATGTTATATGGAAAGGCGGACGGCAATCCGGAAACGGTACACGAAAACGTGTTGAAGAATCTCAGCACTTATTCATTTGCAATGCCTTTACTGGCTCCGTTTTTCAATACGCGTCCAGAACTTCAAATCAGTGTGCAAGGGAAAAGAATTGCGCCTTTCGGAACAGCGGCAGGTTTGGATAAAGACGGTGATGCACTAGCCCCATTGTCTAATTTCTTCGGTTTTCTCGAACCTGGAACTGTAGTGATAAATGCACGCGAAGGCAATCCAAAACCCAGGGTATTTGCGCATGAACCGGAATTAGCGATCTTTAACGCACAGGGATTTCCAAGCAAAGGAATAGACCATTTCGAAAATAATTTGAAGGCTTATTCCAGAAATAAGCGGAGAGTTCCGATATATGTGAGCATATGCGGGTTGCCTCTGTCCGAAGAGAATGCATTGGAACAAGCGATGGAGGAGATGAAAATCCTGATGAAACGTCTCGAACCTTTTGTAGACGGCTTTGTATGGAATCCGTATTCCCCTAATACTAGCGCGCTAACCAAGCTTAGAAATCCAGACACGTTCATGTCCACCGCGCAGCTGATGGAAGAAAGCGCGCCTAATGCACTTAGATTAGTGAAGATAGGGCCTTATACCGAAGAACAGCAAGGATTTTCACTGAACCTGGTAAAGAGCTTCATTGACGGGAATGGGCATGGAGTCGTAACATCAAATACGCTCATGGTACCTAGAGAGAACATACCTGCGAAATCTTGGGGTTATGCGTCTGCAGGTGAAAGCGGGCGCCCGCTATTCAAGTACATGCTCAGGTCATGCAGAGACATCCGCGGACGCTTTCCAGATTCTGTGATAATAGCCACTGGAGGAATATTCAACGGGCATGACGCATTCGACGCGTTCAAAAACGGCAGCACTATGGTATCTGGCTTCACACCGTACACATTCTACGGAGTAGGACTTGTGAGGAACATAAAGAAGGAATTATTCAACGAGCTCCGAAAGGAAGGCTATGATAATCTGACTGAACTTCAGGAAAAAGCAAGGGAAGTATTGAGAGAGAATTGAAATGAAAGCCTCGAGAGGGAATTGGACCCTCGACCTCTTGTTTACAAGACAAGCGCTCTACCACTGAGCTACCGAGGCATAAGTGCCGATGTGCATCAAACTTAGTAACTTTTAGAATAATTTATGCGCACAAAATAATATAAGGCGAACGCAAGGAACGCCGCACCGCATATGCTTATCAATTCTATAGCAAGAGCCATTGAAGGGGCTGCGGAATAAGCATTCAGGTCAAGTTTGCCTCCGATTGCATTTGGATAAGTTAGCATGCTGAAAAGGAATATTATGAAAAGCGTATTCGCAATGCCTGCCTTTATCCTCAGGGTTTCGCGCTTGGACAGATATGCGAAATAGACAATAAGGGATATTACCGAAACCACGTACCATGCCAGCATAAGCTGCACAGGGAATATCGCAGTAGAGTAAAGATATATCGTCGCTGCCAAAAGCGAGAAAGATACGAATATCGAGTACGTATTCGTTATAAACTTTATATTCTCAGCGAACATTTTCGAGGTCAATTGAAGAATTATGAGCAAGACCAATGCTGCAATGGTAACGTTGAATGGATTGAACACAATGTAGAACAGATCTACGGTCATCGTAGAAGAATTAATTCCTATTCCCCATATGAACGAAGTCAAAACCGATACCGCGATTGCGCCTATAGCCAGCGTGGCAACTGCATAAACTTTGGAATAGACGCTGCTGTCCGAGTCGCTTGCAACATACTCGCTGTATACTATGAATGCATTCCTGAGAAGGAGCATTATTATCCCTATGAGCAAGGGTGCTTCGTAGAGAGACGCGATAGCGGGTATAAGCAATGGAAACGATGCCTCAAGGTTAACCACGTAGAATATTGCGAACGTCCCGTTTACTTCCCACAAAGGATTTATGAATTCGAGAAGTTTTTTGCGAATGTTCGTGTTACCTAGAATAAGCATCGAAACTCCGAGTTCTATGAAGAACAGCGCAAGGAATGTCGCGAGAATCAGGTAATTCAAAAAGTAGAGCAGGTTCATTGCGTCAACTCTTTTGAAAGATCTCTAGCTGACATTATCCTGATTAATACTATGCATGTTAACGGGATTATCGCAAGGTAGAACAGGAAAATCAATACCGATATCGGAAGTATGACTGCTGAAGGATTCGCGGCATCAGAAACCAGCATTACGTTGTATATTATCCATGGCTGCCTTGCTAGCTCGCTCATCACCCATCCGTTTTCTAACAGGAATACGGATCCTAATGCGGACAGAACAAGCAATGCGTGCGCTCTCCAATCTGAGAGTATGTCGATCTTGAGGAAGTACATGAACACGAGCAACAGCATGGCGATGCCTATTGCAAACCCAATGAAAACGAGCAGATCGAACATTATGTGGACTATCAGGGGCGGCCAGGTACTCGTGGGAAACTGATTAAGGCCTGGAACTGTGCCGTTGAAGCTGCCGGTTGCGAGAAGGCTCTGTAACCTAGGTATGAGGAAATAGTAGTGGTATGAACCATTAAAGAATATGCCGCCTATCATTTCGGGGGCGTTGCTCATCGGATTGAGATTCGCTTCTATCGCGGCGAACTTTTCTGGTTGCAAGTTCATCAGAGTTGCAATGGAAGACAACCCCGAATAAATAGCGAATATCGCGGCAATCATGCACAATGGAATTAATATCGCGAGTGATTTCTTGTAGTATTTGGATTTTTCCTCTTCCTTCGAAAGAAACGTCTTTATTGCGAAATATGCTGCTAGGATGGTGAATCCCGCAAGATACGATGTTGAAAGCACGTGCGAAACTTCTATCCATGTGGAAGGGGTGTTGAACACGGCAAGAGGATCAATCCCTGTGAGTGTGCCGTTTGCCAGGTATGCGTTCACGTTGAAACCTGAAGGGGTGTTCATGAACGCGTTGATCATTGTTATCAACATTGCTGATAACGCTCCTCCTATGACTACCGGAATCATGAGCAGCATGTGTTTCTCTTTTGGCAATTTGCCCCAGGAATAAAGATAAATTGCAAGGAATATTGTCTCAAGGAAGAACGCAAATACCTCTATGTAGAATGGCGCTATCGCCACCTGCCCGATTAACGCCATGAATTTCGGCCATAGCACTGTTATATTGACCGCAACCAAGCTTCCGGAAGCCGTCCCTATTGCGAATAACACCGCAAGAACTATGCTGAATCTTTTCGCTATAACCGTGTAGTAGTTGTCGAATTTCCTGATTCCCAGATATTCCGCAATCAAGATGAAAACTGGAAGGGCCATGCCCAGAGACGCGAGTATTATGTGTATGAACAGGGAGAAGCCCATCAGGAACCTGTCGAAAAGAATCTCAATCATTCAGAACACTATGAGAAGCCAAGCCATAGGAGTATTATCCCTATGAATTCCGCGTAATATAGAAGTACTGGAAATGCCACTATGTAAAGAAGCCCAGATATCGCGACCACTACTACGCCCGCGATTATGTAGAGCAT
The DNA here is from genome assembly GCA_021789155.1 of Microcaldota archaeon. Lineage (GTDB taxonomy): Archaea > Micrarchaeota > Micrarchaeia > Micrarchaeales > CABMGC01 > JAJYJW01. The sequence continues at coordinate 14,611 of JAJYJW010000013.1, read as the reverse complement.
CTTGCGATTATGCCTATCTGCATAACTCTTTGCCGCTACCCCTATCAGAACCAATGATGCTACAACCGTGGCTATGGAAGATGAGATTATAACGGGCATTGGGGGAATGCCGGTTACTACGAAATTCGTAACCAGATTGCTTATGCTGCTCGTGATTATCGTAAACAGGGCATACATTGCGATGAGAATGGAGAACGCATAGTATGCTATTTTCATAGGTTTTGATTTGATGAGATTTATGGAACCTATGGAAAGGAGCTGCACTACGAGCACGACAAGGAACAGATATGCAGCCATAAAATACTGCGAATATATGTCTGCCGCGAATACTATCTCAAGCGCAGCAGACGCTGCGAATGCCCATAATCCTAGTGCCCAGAAAAGCAAGGGTGTTTGCCTCCTTTCCAGATATTTCAAAGTAATGGAATAGGCAAGACCAATGCTCAGCAGAGTTATTATCGCAGTTGAAGCCAAGGTCAGCATTTGCAGTGCTTGCATGCTACTATTTTACAAGCTAGCTTTAAAACCTTGCCAAATATCCTTGGGCTTTGCTACCTTCTGCGCCTGTTGAATCTGCCACGCTGGTTCCTGTTCCCGAATGGCCTGCGCTGACCCCTATCAGAGCTCTGGCGTTGATGCTGATGCGGGCGCTGATGAAAGTTTTCATCCCTTTCTTCCCTCTCGACCCTGTTCCTTGCAAGCTTAGCGTGCCTGAACGGCTCTATATCAAGTTCTATTCCAGCCATCTTGATGTTGTTGAAATGCTCGATATCGCGAACCAAGCGCCTTTGATCGTTGGTTATTATGGTGAATGCCCTTCCCTTCGCTTCCATCCTGGCAGAACGACCCACTCTATGAACGTATACTGCCGCATCGTCTGGAGCATCGAAGTTTATCACGTCGGATATTCCCTTGATGTCTATTCCTCTTGCTACTATGTTTGTCGCTATTAAGTATGTGCCGTTATTCCTGAATTCCTTGAGCTCGCTTTCCCTTTTAGCCTGCGACAAACCTCCGTGGATGCGCATTGCGTTCAATCCCTGATTTTCCAAACTGTCGTGCACCATGTCTGCTGCGAATTTGGTCCTGGCGAATATTATCGCCTTTGTTGGATTGTAATGCTTGATGTATGCAAGCAGCGTAGCGAACTTGAAATTGAAATTTGAAATCGCATAGTAATGAGAGATCGTAGGCACGACCACTTCTTCCTCTTTTCCCACGCTTATGTGTATGGGGTCATTCATCTGCCTTTTCGCCACTTTGACGATCCTAGGGGGCATCGTAGCGGAAAACAGCAAGGTCTGCTTTGCGGTAGGAGTTTTTGAAAGTATGAATTCTATGTCGTCAAGAAAACCCATGTCTAGCATCGTATCAGCTTCGTCGAGAACGACGAAACCGACATTATCCAGACGCAAAGCTCCCCTTTTGTAAAGGTCTATCATCCTGCCGGGAGTTCCGATTATCAAGCTTGGATTATCCGCAAGAGCCTGCATCTGGACGTTTATCGACGCTCCGCCGTAAACTATCGCAGCGCTGCCCCTTCGATATACGTTTACCTTGTTCGCGAATTCGAATATTTGTATCGCCAGCTCCCTTGTTGGCACTATGACCAGGGCTATGTTCCTCTTCGTGTCCGTGTTTCTCTGCATTATTGGTATGATGAATGCCGCGGTCTTTCCAGTACCGGTTTTTGCCCTTACTATCACATCCTTGCCAGCAAGTGCCACAGGTATCGCCTGTTCCTGCACGTCTGTCGCCGATGTAAACCCTATGTTCTTTAGTTTGTCCACTAAGGCCTGTCGTAGGCCCATTTCAGAAAAATATTTCACTTCTTGCACCTTTGAAGAGCAAAGTAAACAGGAAGTTTAAGGAATAGACACTTTTGCGCTATCATTATCTTCAAAGTTAATTCACTCTCATCTAGTATGAGATTTTCTGCTATATATAACTAGTACATTCAAAGAAGCAGAGCGTTTGCTTCTGCGAATAAGCAAGTTATTTAATTTTGGATGGAAATGAGCTACCGATTAAATGGTAGAGAAAGAAAACGTGCTTAATGATCACAAGCTGCATAAGGGCAAGATAGAAATTGTGGGCAGAGTAGAAATAGAAACGAAAGACCAGCTTTCCACGTATTATACGCCTGGAGTAGCATACGCTTGCATGGATATAAAGGAAAACAAGGATCGCGTATACGATTACACCATGAAAGGAAGGAGCGTAGCGATAGTAACCGATGGCACGAGGATTCTTGGGCTTGGCAAGATAGGGCCAGAAGCAGGTCTTCCGGTAATGGAGGGTAAGGCGCTGCTCTTCAAGAAATACGGTGGAGTCGACGCATTTCCCATATGCCTGAACACTACTGACGAGGACAAGATAGTCGATACAATAAGGAACATCTCGCCTACTTTCGGGGCAATAAACGTAGAGGATATAGAAACGCCGAAATGCTTCAAGATAGCTGACAGGTTAAGAAACGAGCTGGACATACCAGTATTCCACGACGACAGGAATGGAGTTGCGGTGGTTACGCTAGCCGGAATATACAACGCGCTGAAGCTTGCGGGAAAGAAGATTGGGGATGTAAAGGTGGTAGTAAATGGGGCTGGAGCAGCGGGAATAGGCATTGCTGAACTTTTGAGCTATGCTGGAGCTAGAAGCATATGCGTTGTGGACACTACCGGAGCCATTTACGAAGGCAGGCAGGAAAACATGAATTACATGAAAGAGAAGATTGCGAAGATCACCAATTTGGAGAAAAGGCACGGCAACCTGACGGAGATGGTAGTTGGTGCAGATATCCTAATTGGAGCCTCGACAAGAGGCGCTTTCAGCAAGGAAATGATACAAAGCATGAACGAGAAACCCATAGTATTCGCGCTTGCGAATCCCGAACCGGAAATACCATACAATGATGCGCTAGAGGCAGGTGCATTCATAGTCGCAACCGGAAGAAGCGACACGCCCAACCAGGTAAACAACCTATTCGCATTTCCAGGAATCGTGCGCGGATTGCTTGAGGTTAGGGCGAAAGGCTTCGACGAATTCATGATGGCACAAGCAGCAAAGGTGCTTTCCAAATCCGTAGGCAAGAAACTCGCCAAAGACTACATAATGCCCGACCCGACAGACAAGAACCTGATAGTTAAGTTAGCTGCGGATGTTGCGGCAGAGATAACCAGCGCGGCCATGCAGCACGGATTCGCGAGGGTAAACGTAGAAAAGGAGAAGGTAGCAAGGGAAGTCAAAGAGTCGCTGAAGAGCTATAGAAAGATGGAAAAGTTCATAGGAAAAAGGTAATCATTTTTCTATCGGAAGGTTTGGGGAGGTTAGCTTTTGTGGGTCAAGGATTTTCTCGACTTTCTCCTTCGAAAGCAGTTTCTTCTTGATTGCCAAATCCCTGACGCTTATCCCTTTCTCCAAAGCCTCCTTAACCAGCTCTGCGGTTTTCGCATAACCTATGAACGGAGATAACGCCGTCGCTATTGCCGCGCTGTCATCAAGATGCTTCTCTATGTTCTTTTTGTTTGGTTTTATCCCCAATATGCACCTGCTTGAAAGCGTTGACACCGCATTTGACAATAGCTCTATTGATTGCAGCATGTTGTAAACCGCGGCAGGGCCGAAGACGTTGAGCTCGAATTGACCGGATTGCGCTGCCAAGCGAACTGCGAGTTCATTGCCAGCTATTTGAAAACAAACCATGTTCATCATTTCCGGCATCGACGGATTTATCTTCCCTGGCATAATTGACGAACCAGGTTGCACTTCCGGAAGGATAATCTCCGCTATGCCAGTCATAGGACCTGACGACATGAGCCTTAAGTCGTTTGCCACCTTGCCAAGTTTTGCCGCGATGTTCGCCAGCACAGAACTAACCTGCAGTATGACCGAAAGGTTCTGTGTCATGGAAAACTCGTTACCCACAGGAGAGAATGCATATTTTGTGTATTTGTTGAGGTTGCGGAAGAAAGCCTTCTGAAAGTCTTTGTGAACGTTTATGCCGGTGCCGACTGCGGTTCCCCCTACGCTGAGTTTCAGCAAACGCTTCATCGAGTATTCTAGCGCATCCATGTCATCATCTAGCATATACCCGCTGAATTCCTGCCCCAACGTTATCGGCACAGCATCCATCAGATGCGTTCTTCCAACTTTGACTATTCTTGAGAATTCCCGCGATTTCTTCGCCATTGCAGAATCATAGTTTTTCAATGCCGGGACGAGTCTGGTTTTTAACGCAGCATAGGCCGCAATATGTGCAGCCGACTGGAAAGTATCGTTTGTCGATTGCGACATGTTAACGTGATCATTGGGATTTATTATCGAATAGTTGCCCTTTTTGTGATGCATTATCTCCAATGCCCTGTTGGCTATGACCTCGTTGAGGTTCATGTTTGTCGAGGTTCCGGCACCTGCTTGGAAAACATCCACTATGAATTGATCACTGAATCTGCCTTTTATCACATCCTCGCACGCTTTCACTATTGCGCTCTTCTTATCATTATCAAGCAATCCCAATTCCGCATTTGCAGCAGCCGCGCTTCTTTTCAAGATTGCATACGCTGCTATGAATTCCTTAGGATAAGTAATGCCAGATATTTTGAAATTGTCCTGCGCCCTTTTTGAAAATGCACCGTAGTATGCATCAATTGGCACAGAAACTTTTCCGAATGAATCTTTCTCAACACGCACCTCAACACCTATTAATAAGATTAAATCGAAACTCTTAATAGCATGCGCATCTTAGCATATTCTTCAAAAGCGTAGCTTTAGTTAAGGTGCGGAATAACCCTGTTCCCAATTACTTGTAAACGTCACCGCAGTTGTAACCCCATTTCCGTTGTTTCCCGAATAATCTTTCGCATCTCCGTTCAATGGCCACCAGCCAACCAGGTTTGACAACGCTATAGGTGCACCTCCTATGCCCTCATTGTATAGCGCAGTTATATCATTCTGCGAAAAAGATTTGTTGTACATCTGAACGTTTGATATGTAACCGTAAAATAACTCTGAAGCAAGGCTCCAAGCGTGCGCGCCGATGTAATATGGGGTTGATGGGTTATAGAGGCTCTTGCCGCTTGATGTTGTGCTCGCATAGAGCACATTGTTAAGATAGAGGTTTGCAACACCTGATGTAGAATCATATTCTGCAGTGACCATTTCCCAAGAACCCTGCGTTAAGTAGGTTTTTCCAGATGGCCATGGAGCCGCTGCGCCAGGATTGCCGAAATAAAGCGGGCCGGCGCAATTTCCGTTGGCATTTCCCGATAGTATCTGCAGGCCGTTGCTCGGATCTGTCCAATCCCCAAAAATGCCGTTGCAACCGTTTGAATTACGCGAAGACGAGTAAATCCACATAGACACGGTAATCGCACCTGCATTTCCAAGAGTATTGAGGGGCGCTGACTTTGTTATGGAGACGTAACCTTTTCCATTGAATGAAGCAACGTATTGTGGAAGCTCGCCGTTGCATATTCCTTGAGTGTTGATGAATGACGAAGTGCCTGGGCCGTTTGGCCTGAAGACGTGGCATGAGCCCGGAGGCGCTTTCGGGGTAAAGGTAGATGCATTGAAGATTCCGAGTTGAAAGAGCGCACCCAACACTACTGCGATGATCAGAATAGCCCAACCGTAGGTCATGAGATATTCCATCGCGCTTTGAAGTTGCGTCTTTCTCCCAAGAGTTTTCATCCAATCGTATAGGGTATAGCATGAAAGAAATAAAAATAGGTTAACACTGGAAACGCTAAAAATATTGCATATTCATGTGTAATGTGGAAATTGAAAGTTCATTGGCCAGAATAGCAGGAAGAAGCAACGTATCTACTTCGGAACATGTTCTTCAAAGGTACATGAAGGATCGCTCGCATTTGACTGGCTCGATGCCGATAGCTGTGGTAAAGCCATCGAATACAAGGCAGGTTTCTAAGATTATGAAATTATGCACCAATAGTAGAATGAAGGTTGTCGTACGCGGCGGAGGTACGTCTCTTACTGGCGCTTCTGAGCCTCTAGGAAAATGCATAGTTATAGACATGTCCTCGTTTGACAAGATACTCAAGATACATGTGCAAGATGGTTATGCAGTAGTCGAACCGGGCGTTTTCGTGCAAACACTCAATGATAAGCTCTCCGAACGTGGCTATTTCTACCCTCCGGATCCGGGAAGCTCTTCAATTGCAACCATAGGCGGTACGATAAACACAAATGCTGGCGGTCTGCGTGCAATACATTACGGGACAACAAAAGACTGGCTCCTGGGGCTTGAACTAGTACTGCCCAACGGAGAAGTGCTGAATACGGGCAACATCGTATCGAAAAGATCCATAGGGTATGACATAACGGGATTGATATGCGCAAGCGAAGGCACCCTTGGGATAGTAACTAAGGCGATATTGAGGATAGAGCCAAAACCTGAAAAAATAGGGAAAGCGATAGCTTTCTACAACGCCATAGAAGATGCCGCTGACACTATAACATCTATGAAAAAGGACTGCATATTGCCTCTTGGTGCCGAATTCCTTGACGGAAAAAGCATACGGATGATCGAAAACAGCAAACAGCTAAAGATACCTAAAAACGCGAATTACATGCTCATTGTAGATGTAGAGGGAAACAAGGAAGCGATGCCTAGACTGCTAAAACAAGTTGAAAAGCACTTGTCGAAGAATGCATCGTTTGTAGAGGCAACGTCTTCTCCAAGGGAAATGGAAAAACTTCAGCAGGCAAGGAAGAATTTGTTCCTTGAAACACACAAGCTTGCGGAGCGCGCGCGAAAATCTGTGATAATAGAAGATATAGTGGTACCTTCTTCGGAATTGGCTGCGACTCAACGCGAGATGGAACGCATGCTTGCCAAGCAAAGTCTAGAGGTTATCCTATTCGGGCATATAGGCGATGGCAACTTACATGCGAACATAATCGCGGACTTTGAAAAGGAAAAACGCGAAGTTGACGCTTTGCAAGAGGCTATGGGAAAAATAGCGATAAAGCATGGGGGCAGCGTATCTGGAGAACATGGAATAGGCATAGCGAAAAAACGCATGCTTCTAGACGAATTCAAAAGCAGGAGATCGCAGGGATTGATACCTCTGATGAAAAGAATCAAGAAGGCTTTCGACCCTCATGGGATAATGAACAACGGAAAAATATTCGACTGAATTCGCTGCATGGCGGATTATGCGCCGCCAGCATGCTGTTTGGTAGGGTCTGTTTCGAGGATTATTTTCGTTACTGATGCTTTGTTGAATCCTTTGAATCCCTGGTCCCTTTCCAGATTTTCCATGTGGCTTCCTATCGCGCCTTCCTTTGTGAACGCATCGTACTGCTCTTTAGATATCAGGTTTGAACTCAAAAGTTTATCCAACCTTTTCTTGTCAACCTGCCAAACCTCTCCTTTCGTGAACGCCTGCTTCAGAAAGTCGAAATTAGAAAACGGATTCATCAGTTCCACGCCATTAGCATAAAGATCGTTTGTTAATTTTTCAAAACTAAATCTTGCCTCGAGATGATGCATGCCTGCTTGCAACATGCTTTCCCCATGCAAAGCTATCCACATCCCAATTGTCCTGAGCTTGTCTTCGCGTTCTACAAACCCAGAATGCGCGAAATCCAATGTGGTTTCATCTGGATTAAGATCTACATCTGTAAACACCACTATGTTGCACGCTTTATGCTCCATTATCTGCGCTCCCCAGCCCGCTTTCTCCCCTGCATAATACTTCTCTCTGCAAGAGTATCCCATTTTCTCGAATATTCTTATCATCCTGGTAAAGTTTTCCCTTGATGAACGGTATGTGTGGTGATCATGATTGCCCCAGCCCAAACCTAGAACATCCTGTCTTGCCTTCTGCACCTGACCTGCGCGGTTTCTTTTCTGCCAGTACGCTCGTTCCGCCCTAAAGAAAGCATCAGAAACTCTCGCGCTATCCAATTGCCTGACACTATCTACTATCAGTTTCTCTGTATATTCCATGCCTTTATCGTCGTCATCAAAATATCTCTGCCTTGAGTAAAACGCACTCAAAATGCTCATGTACTTATCTATGTCATCGCTTTCCTTGACCGTGAAGCCATCGTAGCCCCTTCGCTCGACAGCAGATAGCACATAATTGCCTTCGCTGCTCAGCGTTGCCTTTCTGAAATGCGCAAATGGCTTCCCCTCTATCTCTATACCATTAGCAAGAACCTGCATGAAATCATCTATGCTCTCCGGCTTTATCGCTATTTCCATATTCTTGCTCTTCCAAACGACTATGGGAAACAGATACGACCTTAGGTGCCTAAACACCTTGGAATTGGGTATTTTATTATCTATCTCGACTTCCTCCAACCCAAGATCTGCGAGTTTGGCATAGTCGATGTCATTTTCCGGTATCGCCATGTGGTCTATCCAATCGACGAATCGCGTTGATGTTTTATCCAGCATCTTTGTCGCGAGTGAATTGGCGAATTTGTTATGTGAAAGAAATTCTTTGACTTTGTCGTTTATGAAATTATCCAAATCTGGATGCAGTTCCCAATCGAAATCAACATTAGGGTTTATTTTCTTTTCATCCTTTGCCGTAGCCATGCAATCACATGATGATGCATGCCACAGAAATAAAATCATATTGATTGGTAGTTGGTTATTCAAAGTTTTTGGGCGAAACAACTCTTTTTAAGCGTAGCCTGAGAATATGTTTGGAGATTTAACGGAGTATAAACTACAACCCATACATTATGGCATAATCATAGTTGCATTTGCGATATTGGCATATGGTGCAAATACGTTGCTTGCAACGCCTACGGTTGCAATAGGGGATAATATAAGCGTGTATTACACCGGAACTTTCACCAACGGAACCGTCTTCGATTCGAACGTTGGAGGAACGCCACTTAACTTTACTGTTGGGGCCAAGCAGCTCATATCCGGATTCGATGAAGGCGTGGTAGGAATGAAGCTTCACAGCAGCAAAACAATAGTGGTCCCAGATACGTTGGGATACGGGCCGATAGACCCTAACGCAATTGAAATCGTACCGGTATCGGTGTTTGGCAACCAAACGGTGCAGGCAGGGATGACAATAGTAAGAATGGCGCAGAATAATCAGGAGGAAAGAGGAACTGTATTATCCGTAAATGCTACGAATGTGACAATAGACTTCAACAATCCGCTCGCAGGGAAGACCTTGGTCTTCAATGTAACCATAGCGGCAATACAGAAATAATATATGGATAAGAGTCAATCCCCAAACCAAGAATGGCACTGATATGGTTTTTAGATTTTTCTTTGCCATTTTTGGTGTTTAGATGGGATTGCGGAAGAATGTTGTCGAAGCAGACAATTGGTTTGAATTGCACGCATTCAGCATATCTAGGGTAATGGAAATAGTCTTCGGGCTCATATGGGGAATTGATGCTGCGTTGAAGTTCAGGCCCGAATTCATATACAACTATTCTATGTTGATTGCTGAAGGCGGCAAGATGCAACCACAATGGTTTTCCGGATGGTTCACCATGTGGGCAAACATAACCTCAAGCAACCCTGCGTTATTCGCTTATTTCATAATAGCATGCGAAAGCCTTCTGGCACTCAGCCTCATACTCGGAATAGCAAGGAAGATAGGCTACGGGCTGGGTTTCATATTCAGTCTGCTTATTTGGTCAATACCAGAAGGATTGGGATTGACATACGGGCCAAGCGCCACAAACATAGGGAGCGGAATCATCTTTGCGCTAGTGTTCGTATTCTTGGCGCTCATCAGCAGCATATACGGACCAAACAAATACACTGTTGACTTTTACATAGAAAAGAAACTCCACGTGTGGAAGGACATCGCCGAGATAAGGCACTTCTTCACATAGCGCCTATTCACTGCGCGCCTCTTTTGCAGGGTTTCACTTCCAATATGTTCAGCCCTTTATTTTTCCAGAATTTTCTTAGCGATTTGCTATCGCCATCATTGAGTGCAAGGGCAGCTATCGCATCTTTGCCGCCAGCGCCCGGAAGCTTAGACACGTACGCGCCATGCCGCTCGCTTTCTTCTATCAAGAAAGTGCAATCGTCTGGCTCTATTGCGACATTACTCAACTCTCCCAGCTTCTTCGTAAGCAACCTTCCGGTATCGAATGCCAGCTTAAACGAGTCAAAGTGGTCCTCGCTTCCCCTGCTTATCTTCTTGAGCGCGTTTATCGCAAGAACGTTCTGTTCGTTTATCACCCGTATCAGCGCATCGTACGTGTCTGGATCCTTCTTCTTGAACGAGGAAACACTTCCGACGGCGCTGGTGGTTATCATCGAATCGCCGAATGTTGCGAGAAGAAGCTGGAATCCATCCGGAATGGAGAATTTTTCTATCTTGTAATCCCACTGCTTCTTCATCAATTCTGCCAACTGAGAGTTCGTATAGTTAGATGGAAGGGCGTTTATTATCTCGGGAGAGTATCTTGTATAGAATATGCTCCCGAATGTCGCAGACGCGATGTCGAATCCACTACCAACCTTACCCGTAGCTACGCTGTGTGCCGTTTGCGAAAGCTTATGCAGCACGTCATTTTCCTTCGAATCTACTTCGAAAGCATTCAAAACCGCAGCTATCGAAGCCACCGTGACGGCCGCGCTGCTTCCCAATCCGCTCTTAACCACTTTACCAGTGGATATGCTGTAGGAAAATGCAGGATCGTTATTTGTGGTTATCGTCAACCCGGACGGTTTAATTCCAAGCTCTGCCACGTACTGAAGCGCTACCTCCACCGAAGTTTTAAGCAGGTGCATGTCCTTGCTCGTCTCTATATCAAGTTTGCCGGTTTTCATATCCACTACGCCGCGTGCGTTTTGGTTCAGTTGCGGGGCATTGAGTATAATTTCATTTGAATTCCTTGTTTCGACTTTGGCGTCGACATATGCGTCTACTGTGGTTGTAAATGACACGTTCGGCCTTTCGAGAACCGAATAACCTCCCAACCACAAAATCTTTCCCGGAGCTTTTGCCATTGCGGTAGTCACTAAAACACCTAATTATATGGGGACATGCTTTGCATGTCTATGAGCGATTCCGTTTCGTTCAGCTCAAATGGTGCGCCGCCGATTTTTGAAGACTTTATCTCTATTATCTCCTTCGAATCCTGCAAGTGCTTCAGCGCATTCATCACCTTTTCCCTGTTGCTCGCCAAAGTTATTATGTGGGCGTTTGCGCCTGCATCGAAGGTATATGCGGCGATGTTCTTGCCCTCTTTTGCGTTCAGTTCCTCTATCGCATCCATGATCGCATATGACGCCTTATTCAAGTATCTTATCGATGGCTTTGTGCTCAACATCAAAGCATGCATTTCGTTGCTGTCTGCGATTATTATGTCTGCTATTCTGTGGAAATCCTTGTCTTTGTAAGCATCCACAAACTCTTTGATGTGAGTTTCAGAGGAGGAGTAGCGCATTTCGTATAGCGGGTTGGTTTGCACTGTTTGCTTCATCCCGGCACGTGATGAAACCTTCTTCTTTTCTTGCGTCACGATCACTATGTTGTCTGTAAGTTCGGCCCAGTAGTTTTCGTCGAATATTTGTTCTGCGTACGAATCAGTACCGTCTGGGTTCGAACCTTTCTTCCATACTACTATGCCCCCGAATACGCTCCTGCAGGCGCTGCCGCTTCCCTGTCTAGCGATAATCGATAATTCCCTTTGGGTAAGCTTCAACTCCAACGCTGCGTTAAGTACGTATATCAAAGTCGCGATTCCGGAAGCGCTTGATGCCATTCCGCTTGATGCGGGGAAATTGTTTTTCGACACTATGAGCATCTTCTCCTTCACTTTCGCCATTTTCCTTAGCTTATTTACTATCTCGAATCTTTCCTTCACGTCAGGATCTTGCAGATCCTGCAAAACTCCATCTATATAAAACGCGTCTTTTTCAAGCTTCTTCGATATCAGTACGCTTGTGGTTGTATTTAGAGTATCGCTAGAAAGGGTCATGCTTAGCGATGAATTGCATGGCAGTATCAGTTTTTCGTCTCTCTTTCCCCAGTATTTTATGAATGCGATGTTGGGAGACCCGCGCGCGGTGACGACTTTGTCAAAAACAGTCATAATAGCACTTTGCATTGGACACAGCAAAACAAGAGTGTGCCAAATACGCCAATTTTATGGCAAAAGGTCATATTTAAAGGTTGAAAATACTACGTTGATTGGCGTTGCCGGAAAAACCCTGCGGAATGAGCTACTTCTTTTTCCTTAGTATCTCCAGAATGCCAAGGATAAGATTCCCTACCCCTAGTATTCCTACGACTATCAGCACCAGAAGGGTGGCAACTCCTATGGAGTCGAGATTTGGTATTGGATTGCCGGTGCTAACGGCAATGCTGTCTATGAACGGGAAGAAAATCACAAGAACGCCTATCAGCGAGAATAACATGCCGCCATAATACAGGGTTCTCCCTGCGGTTTTTCTGCCAACGTGCGCTACCTCGCTCTCGCTGATCTTCCTTATTCTGGCGAGGTTCGCGAATAAAGCGCCGAAAATAATCTGCATTACCATGGTTCCCATGCCGAAGAATAATCCTGGCAAAGGCGCATATATCAAGCTTGGAACTTTCGGAGCTAGAATGAAAGTTAGGATTGTTGCGTAAGCCCCAAATCCGAAGCCCGCTATCAACCCATGAACCGCGGCCATCTTTAGAGGAACTTCTTTCAGTTCCTCATGCGGCTTTATTCTGCTTGCTTGCTCGGTATGGTGCTGCCTGCCGGAAAACGCCAGATCGAAAGGCAGGTGCAGGTATTTCTTTTTGTTGAGTATGAATGCGCCTGCTACGGCCATCGCTATTCCCACTATTACGTATATCGGCCCATCCAGATTATATTGCTTGTATATCACCGCAAGTCCGAGGAACCCAAGAGTGGTAAGAAATGCACGTTGGAGCATGAACCCCGAAGAAAATGCGATTCCCGCCTTCATGCCCTTCTTCGTGCTATAGCTGCCTACAGCATAGCTGAATGTTATGGGCCACGTATGCTCATCTGGAGTGGTTCCGTGAAGCACTCCGAGAACGAACGCGATCGCCAGTATTTCGTTAAGAGTGAGATTCGCAGGTGGATTCAATATGTAGTCTATTATGCCCTGCGAATTTCCCAGAAGGTATAGCAAAAACACTATTACCGCGAAAACCGCGAGCACTATCACTGCAAGAAATTTATTGGAATGGTTCATCGCACTACCGCAATAGAAACGCTATTTTACAGCTTATCATTTTACAGACTATAATACTTAAAGGATTTGCTTTTCACATGTTTGTGGATTGAATGGCAAGAAACCTGCTGACGCTTATTGGGGCCGTATTGGTATGTCAAGTGATAGGCAATGTTGGAACATTATTCACATTATCTGCAATACCCACATGGTACGCTTCGCTTAACAAACCCTTCTTTACTCCGCCAAATTGGTTATTCGCGCCAGTGTGGCTTACGCTTTACACTCTAATGGGGATAGCGCTTTACCTAGTATTTAACAACAAAAAGAACAACGGCAGAGCGCTGGTTTTGTTCGCCATGCAGCTAATATTGAATGCGCTATGGTCGATATTGTTCTTTGGAATGCGAAGCGTAATGCTCGGACTGGTTTGCATCTTCGTGCTATGGCTGGCGATATACGCAACGACCATTGAATTCGGAAAAGTGGACAAGATGGCGAGAAACCTGATGCTGCCTTACATTGCGTGGGTATCCCTTGCATTGCTGTTGAATTTGGGCGTTTTTCTTCTCAATTAGATGACAAAAGCGATTACGCATATTTACGGCAGCAAAGCATGGCGTACGTCCTATTAGCACATACTAAGCGAAGGATAAATAGCCAATAAAGAAAATGGGGAGTCCGTGATTTGAACACGGGTCTCCAGGTCCCAAACCTGGAAGCCTAACCAAGCTAGCAGAACTCCCCTGCAAGTATCTAAT
>JAJYJW010000013.1:0-681 GCA_021789155.1 Microcaldota archaeon | reverse complement strand
AGATGGCGAGAAACCTGATGCTGCCTTACATTGCGTGGGTATCCCTTGCATTGCTGTTGAATTTGGGCGTTTTTCTTCTCAATTAGATCTTGAGAAAACTTTACTTCTTGTTATCTCCTTCGCCCAAATCGGTTATGCCTAACAATACAAACAAAAAGGACTTTGCATTTTGCTCGATCCATGCAAGCGTACTCATTATCCAATTGAATGCCGCTACTACCCCAATCGCAAGGAATGCCAGCAGAGAAAATACGCTGACGGAATCGCTCCTGCGAGGTTTCGTTATTCCGCGAGACACTTTTTCTACTTTGTCTATGACTTCTCCAACCTTTGTTTTTTGCTGTTTATTTGTGAGATTTGGGGATTGCATTTCGTCTACTTTATTTTCTGAATCCTTTCTCAACAACGTTTTTGCGGATATTTTGTCTTCTTTTTTTACCTGCACTATTTTTGACGCCATCGAATCACGATAGCTTTGTAATCAAACATTAAAAAACAGAGAAATGAATCGTGATTACGCATGTTTACAGAGTAGCAAAGTATAGCATATACTCAACTAGTGCGATGTTGAGTGGTGAATACATAGCCAATAAAGAAAATGGGGAGTCCGTGATTTGAACACGGGTCTCCAGGTCCCAAACCTGGAAGCCTAACCAAGCTAGCAGAACTCCCCTGCAAGTA
>JAJYJW010000029.1 GCA_021789155.1 Microcaldota archaeon | reverse complement strand
GCTCACTGTAAGCATAGAGAACCTTACTAGCGAGCCCTTGATGAGTTCCATAGTGATAAAACTTCCAAGCAAATTGAGTTTCGATCAAACAGGATTATCCAGAGAAAAAGAAATACGACTAGGAGATCTAAAGCCAAGAGAAGGCAAGGACGCACGAATAGACATATTCAGCGACGTCGGAACTGAAAGGGGAGATTATACGATAGATCTCATGGCAATAGCGCACTACAGAGACTACGGCCACGTAATAAATGCAATACGAAAGAGAATACAAGTAGGCGTGGTGTAAGTCAAGGCGCAGAATAGCCTTGCTGCCAACTGCTGGTGAAAGACAACCCGCTGGTAGCTGCGCCATTGTTGTTGTTCCCTGAATAGTCTTTCGTATCTCCGTTCAAAGGCCACCAGCCGATCAGATTATTGAGTTTTAGCGGGGCGCCGCCTATTCCTTCCTGATACAACGCCGCAACCTCGTTTGACGATAGAGAGGTATTGTAAACCTGGACGTTTGCCATTTCGCCGTTCAAAACCACCGGAGACGGATACGCACCTATCAAAATAGGATTGCCCACATCTCCCAACGTTCCAGCTACAGTCGCAGATGCTTTGTTAACTGAATTCTGGTATATTGTCGTAAGGCCAAAAGTAGTTCGGGTAAAAATTAAATTGACCCAGTTTTTATTGAATTCGCTCCAGGAATAAGGATAGTAAATCGGTGCTGTCCTTATTCCTCCGATGTTTAACCAAACGCCTATGTTAACGGTATCCATGTATATCTCGTACCCGTCATACTTACTGATAAATTCTGGATACGATGTTGGTTGCGCGAGGACTTTTACCCAGAACGATACTGTTACCGAATTAGTTCCAGTCACTCTCTCATTCGAAGAATCCGGAATGCTTACGTAACTTGTTTGCCCATTAAAACTTGCAGCATACTGCGGCAATTCCCCGTTGCATATTCCTTGAAGATTTATGAATGATGTAGTTGCAGGACCGTTTGGCCTGAATACGTGACATGCACCAGGGGGCGCTTTTGGAGTAAATGTCGATGCATTGAAGATTCCCAATTGAAATAATGCGCCCAAAACGACTGCGATGATCAGAATTGCCCATCCATAGGTCATGAGATATTCCATCGCGCTTTGCAATGGTGAAGCATGTTTTATGGACATGAACCAATATTGAGTAAGTGAGTATAATAAATTTGCTACAATGTTAGAATTACTGCTGCGCGCTCTGCTGCTGTGATGCCTGCGTCTGTTCCTCTTCTTTGCTCTCCATGGTGTCCATTATCGAACTGATTGCACTGGTGATGTGCTTGCCTTTTTCCGTCAGGAATATGCTCTTAATCTTGCCGTGCTTGTCGAAAGTAACTAGTTCCTTGTCGGCGCATCTGTTTATGAACGTGCTAGCGTGCACATACGTAGTATCTGAAGCCTTGGCCAACTTCGATAAGTTCCATTCCTGTTTGCTATCAGAAAGAGCAAGTAGTATTTTGACCTGCTTTTCCTTGAAAATCAGCATGCCATTGTTCTTCTGCATTCTAACACTAAAAGCTTTATATATTGATATTTTAATAATCTTGTGAAGTTTACATTTGGATTGGTGTATAGCAATGGTAAGATATGTGGTTGCAGAACAGCTAATAGGAAAGGATGTAATAACTAATGATGGCTTTTATCTGGGGAAATTCATCGACGCAGATTTTAACGAAGTAACTGGAAAGCTAGTATCACTTCTCGTCGACCCAAATATGGACAGCTCTTTCGTACAGCGCCTGGACATGAAGGAAGGGAAGCTACGATTGCCATATGAGGCAGTGATAGCAGTTAACGATTTCATAGTACTCGACAAGAAGCAAATACTCGGAAAGCTCAACTAATGCTGGTGATAGCATAATAATCGCCGGTGGGGATGAAGCTGGCAGGGGCGCAGTCCTCGGGCCTTTGGTAATTGGCTTGGTTAGCGTGAAGAAGGGAAGCGTGGGCAAGCTTACTAAAATAGGGGTTAGAGATTCGAAGTTGCTTACCCCTAAAAGAAGAGAATTCCTTTTTGACGAGATATATTCCATTTCTGAAGAGATCAAATATTCGTGCATTTATCCTAAGGAGATAAACTCTGCGATGAGGAACGGAATATCGCTCAATGAATTGGAAGCTATACATATTGCAAGGCTTGTGGATTCATTGAAGAGCGTTGATTCTGTTTATTTGGATTCTCCAGACGTAATACAGGAGAAGTTTGGGGTTAGGGTAAGCCTGCTTTCATCTAAACCAATGAGAGTGAGCGGGACCAAGAGAAAGCAAAGCGATGACAAACCGATAAAGGTAATAGCAGAGCATAAGGCCGATGCCCTTTATCCTGTAGTGTCCGCGGCTAGCATAATAGCGAAGGTCACCCGCGACAACGAGATAGAAGACATCAAGAGCAGCACCGGAGTAGACATTGGCTCTGGCTACCCTTCGGATTCGAAGACAATAAGTGCCATACGGGAAAACCTGGATAACCTGCTTTTGGTTCCACACGTAAGGGACAGATGGCAAACTATGAACAACATAAGACAAGCGTCGATAAAGGAATTTTTCTGAAGGTTGTATTACAGTAAGATATAAAATTATGGAAGTAAAGTTTGATACGTGAATTCCACAATTTCCTCAATCTTAATTTAAAAGGCTTCATGACAAGTATTAGTGCAAGTTTGGATGAACTGGATTTGCCTGCGAATTCATTTGATTTTTTACCGGGGCAAAGATGCCAATGGCATCGCAATCTTGCGGGAAGGGAGATTGTATGCAAGAAAAAACCGAACAACTCATTTTGCCTAGAGACACGCTTGACTTCTTCAACAGAGACGAGCTCAGAGCTAGAGTATTCTACGAAAAGTACACCCTCAGAGACGAGCAAGGCAACATATTGGAAAAAACCCCTGTAGAGATGTGGAGAAGAGTTGCAAAAGTGATGGCAGATGCTGAAGAGGAAGGCAAGCAGAAAGAGTGGTTTGACAAGTTTTACTGGCTCTTGGAAAACTTCAAGTTCATCCCAGGCGGCAGGATATTGTTCGGTGCGGGCCAGCAGGGCAGCAGGAAGACAACTTTGTTGAATTGCTATGTAATACCCGTAAAGAACGATTCCATAGAAGCGATATTCGATTGGTGCAAGGAAGCTGCGAGAACCTACAGCTACGGAGGGGGAGTTGGTACTGATATAAGCGTTTTGCGACCTAAGGGTGCTTTGGTGCATAATTCCGCGATAAAGTCAACTGGAGCGGTGTCTTTCATGAACATAATGAGTGAGACCACCGGTACCATAGGCCAAGCAGGGAGAAGAGGAGCATTGATGATCACGTTGAGCGTTGAACATCCTGATGTTCTCGATTTCATACACGTGAAACAAAACCTGAAGAGCGTAAGATACGCAAACATAAGCCTCAGGGTTACCGACGCATTCATGAAAGCAGTAGAAGAGGATAAAGAATTCGCGCTCCATTTCGAGAACGAAGTTACTGGAAGATTGGAAAAGAAGGTAAGAGCGAAAGAGGTGTGGAAGGAGATTGTAGCAAGCGCAAGGGAATGGGCCGAACCAGGATTGATATTCTGGGACAACGTGGTGAAGGGCTCTCCAAGCGAATACAACGGGATGAACGTAATATCCACTAACCCATGCTCCGAACAACCGTTGCCTGCATATGGTGCGTGCGATCTTGGACACGTTAATCTGCCGATGTTCGTGCAGAGTAGTTTCACTGACAACGCAGCATTGGACTGGGAAAGCCTTGAGAAGACAATACGATACGCTGTTAGATTCCTTGACAACGTTCTGACCTATAACGAAACTAAACATCCGTTAGATGCGCAATCAAAGACGAGCATGGATTCAAGAAGAATAGGGATGGGCTTTACTGGTCTGGCAGACATGCTTATAAGAATGAAAATAAAGTACGACAGCGAAGAAGCCCTGGCTTTAGTAGATAAGATGATGGACAAGATAAAGACCATCGCCTACGACGAAAGCACGGAAATAGCGAAGGAGAAGGGGGCATTCAAATTATTCGATGCGGAAAAGCACCTTACAATGCCTTTCATCAAGACGTTGAGCGAAGAGATAAGGAACAAGATAAAGAACAATGGCTTGAGAAACGTAACCATACTTACCATAGCTCCGGTTGGGAGCGGATCAGCACTTGCAGGAGTATCTAGCGCATTGGAACCTGTATTCGCATTCAGCTACACCCGCCGTTCCGAATCATTGTCAAAAGAATTCTTCAAGGTCTACCATCCGATAGTTGCGGAATACATGGCGCTCAACAGATTGACGAAAGAGGATGATCTTCCGGAGTTTTTCGTTCCAGCGCATAAAATAACCCCCGAATTCAGGGTAAGAATGCAGAGCACTGTGCAAAAGCACATAGACAGCGCAATATCATCTACAGTTAATCTTCCGGAAGACATAAGCGTGGAAGAAGTGGAGAAAATATACTTCCAAGCATGGAAAGCTGGCTGCAAGGGAATAACCGTATACAGAGAAGGATCAAGAGAGGGCATATTGATAACGGACGAACAGCAGAAGAAGAACGCGGAAAAGCAAGGCACAGTAGTGCAGCAAGTCAAGGAATGGGATCGCCCGAGAATAATGACTGGCGAAACCATAACCTACAGGCTCTACGGCGGAAGCATATACATAACTGCGAACAGCGACACCAACGGACCGAAGGAGGTTTTCGTGGAGCTTGGAAAGACCGGAAGCGACGACAAAAGCTACACCGAAGCGCTTGGAAAGCTCATCAGCCTGTATCTGCAGCAGGACGGAGACATCAATAAAATAATAAAAATGCTCAAGGGCATACAGGGGAGAACCCCGGTATGGGATCATGGCGTACAGCTTTTAAGCGTACCTGATGCGATAGGCAAGGCACTGGAAACTATTTATACCAAGAAGTCACAAAAGACAATTGAGGAAAGCACTGCAAGCCAGTCTGAAAAGGCAGCGGTCGCAAGCCAAGAAAAGATTCTCGGTATAATGGATTGTCCTAAATGCGGCGAACACGCACTACAAAACGAAAACGGCTGCGAACATTGCGGCAGTTGTGGCTACAGTAGATGCGGGTAGCTAAATGGAAAATGGCATATTCAAGGCTTATGACATAAGAGGGATATATCCAGACGAATTAGACGAAGAAAGAGCGTATGCCATTGGAAAAGCCATCGGAAGAATAGCCGGGGCTGGCAAGAAAATATTCGTGAACAATGACAATAGGGTAGGCAGCAAACGCATAAAAACAAGATTCGTAGATGGGATAATAGCTGGCGGCGCGAAATGCTACGATGCGGGATTAGGGCCGATAATGGTTGCAGCTTATGCTTCTTACAAAGAAAAAACGATTGGCGTATCCATTACCGCATCGCATAATCCGGCAAAATACACCGGCATCATAAGCTTCAGGAACGGGGTTACAATAGATCCTGCTGACATACTAAATGCACTCGATGACAAGAAAGACGACAAAAGCGCTAATGGAAGACGCTCAAAGACCGACTACGAAAGAAAGTATATCGAA
>JAJYJW010000012.1 GCA_021789155.1 Microcaldota archaeon | reverse complement strand
AGGATTTATCTTTGCGCTTAACGAAAGGATAAAGAAGTATTTCGAGACGTACGTGATATGCAAGGAATGTGGAAAACCTGATACGCATGTCGATAACTCCTCAAGAGGCTTCATGGTGATAGTGTGCGAGGCTTGTGGAGCTAGATACACTATAAAGAGGTAAAAAAGGCGAGAGAATGAGTTTTCAAAAACAAAGACTCCCGGAGTCAGCACCAATGCCGAAAAGAGGGGACATAGTAGGTACGGTAACTAAGGCGTTAGGTGCGTCAAAGTTCAGCGTGAGCTGCTCTGATGGAAATGAAAGAGTATGTTCGATACCTGGAAGACTCAGGAGGAGATTCTGGATAAAAGAAGGCGACGTGGTTCTGGTAAAACCATGGGTGGTGCAGAGCAACGAACGCGGTGACATACTTTGGAGATACAGCAATATGGATAAAGACAAGCTTAAGGCTGCAGGCTTGCTGAAGTAAGCCTGTCTCTCAGCGACTTTCTCTCAATTTCTAACTGCTCTATGTAGGCTATGTCTCCTCTCCAGTAGTTGTAATCCTTTTCTATTTCTACGTTCTTCTTGTTTTTGAATGCGTTGATTTTCTCGCCCAAAAGGCCCTGGGAATGCGGCAAGTTTGGTATGTGCCAATACGCATCGCAAAAGGAATATGCAAGCTCGGTCATCTGTGCCAATTCGCTCTGTTTCATGTCGGATATGAAAATGAAGTATATGTTCTTGTGTTGCGTATGCACGTAAGCGTATTTTTCCAGATATTTTATTGCCGCATCTTCTCCCTTGCATTTGATTATGTATTGCATAGGGTGTGGATCTATAGCCACTATCCTCCTATCTTCTCCGTAGTTTCTGCTTTTGCATTGCTTTTCCACGTAATACATGTTCGTGAAGAAATCAGGTATGGCGTTTGGTTCAATTAGGAATACGGGTTCATGAAGCGCATTAATCCCGTGTTTTAGCAAAGTATCTTTTACGACTTCCTCGCTTACGCTAGGATACTCTTGTTTGCTATCATGCGCTATGTCCTTTTTCCTAAACATAAAGGTTAGCGAAGCAGAAGGATCAGCGGGGTTAAAGTCAGAAACAATCTTTTCGATTATCGCACGGCTTTGCATAGCATATATCAAATAGCGTTTTTTAATAGATTCCAATTCTGTCAGTATATAGAAGTAATAATAATTTATGCAGGTAAAATAGCTCACTCGTATTCTAGTATGTTTTCATACACTTTGTTAGCATCTTCATGTATTCCGTATGTTAACTCAAAGTACCTTATTATGTTCTGTATGTCTCTAGCAAGAAATCTATTCGCGTTAGGATTGTCTTTAAAAATAGCTTGACCGAAATCGATGAGATGAGGTACTCCATTGCTCATCAGTATGTTGTATTCGCTTATATCGGAATGCACTATTCCTGCCACATACATTTTCCTTATATCGTCAAGGATATTTTTAAGGCATTTTTCTGGCTCATCCAATTTGGATCCTTTTAGAGTAGGCGCGATTTTCTCGTCATCTTTGATGAGTTCCATTATGAGTATGTTGCCATTGAAAGACAACGGTTTCGGACAGTGAACCCCAGAAGCGTTTGCTATCTTGAGATTGCTGTATTCCCGTTTGCACCATTCCTTTATTATCTCATAAGTTCCTCCCTTGGTTTTCCTGAATCTGGGATCAGTAACCATGTAATCCTTTCTCTTGAAAAAATAAGTGGTCTCTATTCTGAATATCTTTAGTATTACTGGCACGTTCCCTACTTTTTTGCCTCCTGCAGCCAGGAAAATACTCGCTTCCTTGCCTTCTGCCACTGGTGATTCGACCGCGTCTATTATCCCTTTGGAAAGGAGAGTGTTTATCCTAACCATTGTCTTCTCATCAAATACCTTCCCAACTATTTTCAGGTGCTCTTTGAGGAGAAAGTCCTCCTTTTCAGGTCGTTTACGTTTGGTCAGTTGCCTTACCATTATACCATTACCTATTTATCCTTGGCTTCTAAACTATAAATATGCATACAGAAGAGCGCTTCAAGATAATAATAGACAACAGAGAACGAAATGCAGACATAATAAGCTATTTCGAAAATATCGGCATGATATTGGAATACTCCAACATGCCTGTTGGGGATTACGCCCTTTCCGACAGGGTGTGCGTGGAAAGGAAGACTGCTTCCGATCTCGAAAGCTCCATAATAGACGCGAGGTTCTTCGATCAGCTGGAAAGGCTGAAGGCAAGCTTCGAAAGGCCGATGCTCCTTGTAGAGGGTAATGACTTCTCCAGAATAAGTGCGAATGCGATCATGGGCGCGTTGGTTAGCGCTTATCTGGATTATGGCGTGCAAGTCATATGGAGCGATTCTGCATTGGAAAGCGCAGACTTCATGGCAAGCATAACAAGAAGAGAGCAAGAACAGCGCGATCAGAAGCCGCGTATTGCAGGGATTAAGAAGAGCGTTAGTGATGAGCAGATAAAGGTGGCGATGGTGGCATCGATTCCCGGGGTTGGCCCTAGGCTGGCCGACAACCTAGTCACACATTTCGGAAGCGTGAGAAATTTTGTTAATTCTACTGAAAAAGAACTTTTAGAAGTGGAAGGAATAGGCAAGAAGAAGGCACATAACATATTCTCTACGATAAACGCGCCGTATAAGCAATGAATGCTAAGGATTCGCAGTTGAAGCATAAGCGATTAGTTCCGCTACCTCTGTGTCAAGTCTCAATGGGATTTTAAGTGTGAGTTTCGCGTTTGTCATCTCACAGAATTTTTTGCATATCGTTTCATCGCTGCATAGGATAATGAACTTTCTGCCATCCTTTATCCCAACCTTCTTTACCGCATCGCTTACGTTTCTCGCTTTCGCTACTATGGTCATTAGCTCATTGCACAAATTTTTGGTGTGAAGCGATTTTTCTCGCAAGCGCATTACAGAAGCGAGGAATGCAGGAAGCAATCTGTCTTCAATGTCTTTCGAATATCTGAACACCTGTGCAAATTCCTCACCTTTAGAAAGCTCCTTGCATGTGCTTATGATTTTATCTACATTACATTCGGAATTGCAGGCAAAACACACCGGTTCGCGTTCCCACGCAGAATACGCCATGGTAGCGTTTGATTAGTTAACATTAAAAGTCTTTTCGGAGCATAATAATAACACTTATTCTGTGATGTTATGAGTCAATTCGGTGCACAGACACATGCTAAATCGCATACCGCACTTTCTGGTAGCGGTAAAAAGAAGCTTGCTAACCGTAGCAAGAGAAGACACGAGGCTGGAGGTTACTTCGTTGCAACCAAGTTCTCTGATAAAGACGTTATGAGAGAGACACGAGGTAGGGGAGGTAATGTAGCGTCAAAGCTCCAATTCGTTACAAAGGCGAACATTCTTACTGAAAGTGGGTATAAGCAAGCGAAGATAAAGGCAGTTCTGGAATCAAGGGATAACAAGAACTTCGCAAGGCTTGCGATAATTACCAAAGGAAGCGTAATAGATACAGAACTTGGGAAGGCACAGGTAATAAACAAAGTCGGGAAAGACGGTTGCGTAAACGCTAAGCTTCTCAAGTGATAAGTTGCAAGAAAGAGTATACGTTGCGGATCTTTCATTGGCAGAGCCAATAAAGAAGTTCCTGGCTTACGATCCTTATTTAGACAATTCGAAAAGCTCAGAGGAACTCGCAGCGCTGAAAAACGATGCAGTTGCAAATGTAATATTTGCGAGGCAGGAGTACCAAGTAAGGGACGGAGCATCATTTGATCTTGATCGAAGCAAGGTGTATGTTTACATAAAGGCAAATGAAGAATTTTTCACGTTGGCGGAGAAGAAGCTCAAGGATAACGTGTCCAGCATAGAAAGGGCAGATGAGGAAACTGAGCGAAGGGTAGTGACAAGCATAAACGAAGAGCAAAGGAGAGCGGAAAGCGGCATAGGTTCTATATTCGGTGGGATGTAATGCATCTGCTTAGCTCTGACGATTTGTCAAAAGAGCAAGTTGAAAAAATTTTTGATACAGTAAACCAACTCAAGCGCGGCAAGGTCGAGATAAGCCTCAGGGAACACACTGTGGCAGTTCTACTTTTCGAAAAACCCTCAACGAGGACAAGGATATCTTTCGAGGCTGCAGTAGCACAGCTTGGCGGTGCATCGATATACGTTGATTCGAAGACGTCGCAACTTTCGAGAGGAGAAAGTTGGAGCGATACTGCAAAGGTGATAAGCTCATATTCCGATTTCATCATCGCAAGACTGTTTAATCATGCAGATATTCTTGAACTCGCAAAGGATTCATCTGTGCCTGTCATAAACGCGCTTACAGATTTGGAGCATCCAACGCAGGCGATAAGCGACATATATACGATACTTCAGAAAAAGAAAAGGCTCAAGGGACTAAAACTGGCATATATCGGAGATGTCAAGAGCAACACCGCGAATTCTACGATGCTTCTAGGTGCTAAAATGGGATTGGAAGTTACTCTTATAGGACCAAAAGGGATAACCCCTAATGAAAGGTACTTCCTGAAGGCACGGGAATACGGGTTCGTGGACTTCACTAACGACATACAGGAGGGCGTAGCAGAAGCAGACGTTATTTATACGGATACATTCGTTAGCATGGGAGAGGAGGAAGAAAGAGAAGAGCGCATGAAGCGTTTCATGCCTTACCAACTTAACCAGCAGGTGTTGGACATGGCGAAAAAAGACGCAATTGTTATGCATTGCTTGCCTGCGCACCGCGGAGAAGAGATAACTGCAGATGTAATCGATGGGCCAAATAGCATCGTGTTCGAGCAGGCGAAGAACAAACTTGATGTTGAAAAGGCAATAATTCTTTACATGCTGGGAATAAAGGGTTAAAGCTAATAAAAGTGCAGCTGAATAGATACTGATTGCATGTCGAGTCAGAGTGAAAGGCTTCAGTCTGCGATGGAATACCTCATGACCTATGGTTGGGCTATTCTAATCATCGCAGTAGTTTTGGGTGCACTATTCCAACTAGGAATCTTCAACGCATCTACTTTCACTCCAAAGGCGCCCCCAGGCGCATGTCATGTGTTCAGGCCAAACGGCCCTATGACTTCATCTTTCATCAACCTGCAAGGCATATGCAACGGAGAGCTTCCGCAATATGCCGCAAGCTTTTCAGGTAGTGGAACAAGCAACATCGTAGTTCAGAATACTAAGATAACAAGTCCATCTGGGCCAATAACCCTTACTGCTTGGGGTTATTCATTGGCGTCAGATGCCATTCCTAGAGAAATAGTCGATTTGGTTACGGGTGCATATAACTGCGTAACGCATAACGGATTTGAAGCGTACCAGTATTATCCTGCAATATACGAAGGTATATTGTGCAGTGGCACTACGCTTGCGAACGTGCCGCTGCGCACGTGGTTTTTCGTGGCGATAACATATAATGGAAACGCGCAAACCAACTATCTGGGTACGGGAGGCGGCAGCTTATTGGCAAGTACGCCTGCGACTCTTGCAGTGACTATGGCAGTGAATCCAAATCTCGAAATAGGGCAAAGCTGGAATACTGCATGGAAGGGTTACATAGCAAACGTGCAACTGTATAATGCTTCGCTATCGTCAAACGAGATAACTGCGCTTTACAACGAGGGAATAGGAGGTGCTCCAATAAAGCTGAATAATCTCGTTGGCTGGTGGCCACTAAACGGAGACGCGAAGGATTACTCAGGCAATAACAACAACGGAGTTCCTACTGGGATAAGCTTTACTAGCAACTGGGAATCAGGTTATTCCTCTCCTTGATGTGATACGATGCAAGTTAAGCTTCAGTCCGCGATGGAATATCTCATGACCTACGGGTGGGCAATACTGATCATCGCAGTGGTTCTTGGTGCTTTGTTTCAGCTCGGAATCTTCAATGCTTCTACTTTTACTCCAAAGGCGCCGCCAGGCGCATGTCATGTGTTCCGTCCAAATGGGCCGCTTTCAACCTCATTCATCAACCTGCAAGGGATATGCAACGGAGAGCTTCCGCAATATGCCGCATATTTTAATGGAGTAAATAGTTATATCGACGTTGGTACTAGCGGAGGTCTGAACATACAAAATGCGATAACTTTGTCCGCATGGATATCTCCTAAATCATCTGGTATAGGCACTATTGTAGCGAAGAACGCTCCATATTATCTGGCATTTGGAAATTCGCAGCTTTCTAAAACTGCATGCGTAGGTGGAGGCATTTACAGTTCGGCAGCATGGCACTGGGTTTGTGGCAACACTAAAATACCTATAAATGCATGGTCACATATTGTAATTGTGTATGACCAGGTAACAGAGACTGCATGGTTTGATGGGGTAAATGACGGCAGCATAAGCTTATCTGGAGCTATGCCCTCATTCTCAGACACGGTAAAAATAGGATATGGGACACCTGGGTATAACCAATATTTTAACGGATATATCTCAGATGTACAAATCTACAATACCTCATTATCATCAAACGAAGTGAGTGCGTTATACAACGAGGGCATCGGCGGCGCCCCAATAAAGCTCAACAGCCTCGTAGGTTGGTGGCCATTGAACGGCGACGTGAAAGATTATTCTGGAAACGGTAACAACGGCGTTCCCACTGGCGTTACTTTTACTAGCAACTGGGAATCAGGTTATTCAGCACCTTAAATATTTTTGTGATTTATTATGGGTATGTCGAATCAGAGTGAAAGGCTTCAGTCCGCGATGGAATATCTCATGACCTACGGGTGGGCAATACTGATCATCGCAGTAGTCCTCGGAGCACTATTCCAACTAGGAATCTTCAACGCATCGACATTTACTCCAAAGGCGCCCCCAGGCGCATGTCATGTGTTCAGGCCTAACGGCCCAGGCACAACTTCATTCATAAACACGCAAGGCATCTGCAACGGCGAACTGCCACAATACGTAGCGCATTTTTCAAGTAATATCTACCATCAAAACTACATAACCTTCGCAGGCACGTTGATGCCTACGGGTTCGGGAAGCTTGTCTTCTACTTCTATATCTATATGGATGCGCAGCACGGAATCGCTCCTGTATCCCAATCTCGTGGGTTTCGGGGGCAGCGGCGTTGGGAATAGCATGACTCTAAGCTTCTACAACGGATATGCTGGAATAGATTGTGGGGGTTGCGGCGGATACGCGGGCGGGCTTATCAATGACAATGCATGGCATTTCATAGGTATAAGTTTTGTCGGGGGATCGACAAGTGCAAATATTTACGTAGACGGTAAGAGCGCCGGTGCGGGATACGTGGCATTTGGGCGAATCCCTAATCTTTTACCAGGAACGGGTTGGATTGGAGATGGCGGAAATCCAAACACATACGTAGGCTACCTAGCCAATATTCAAATATATAACACGTCTCTTTCATCAAACGAGATAACCGCGCTTTACAACGAGGGCATCGGCGGCGCCCCAGTGAAGTTGAGTAATTTGGTTGCGTGGTGGCCACTGAATGGAGACGTTAAAGATTACTCTGGCAATAACAACAACGGGGTTCCTACTGGGATAAGCTTTACTAGCAGCTGGGAATCAGGTTATTCAGCACCTTAAGAGTTAATATCAAGCCCTTTGGTTTGGACTCGTATTGAAAAGCTTGAGTTTCTCTTTGCTCTTTATTATGGAATTTCTGAAACCCTCTATCTTTGCCATCTTCGTTGTTATCTTGGTTTTCAACGCCTTAATGTCCTTTTTCTTCAGCAATCGTTTCAACAAGTTGGATTCATTCTTCTGGAGTTTTGCATTCAACTTGTTCAGTTCGCTGCTCTTAAGCTTCAGCTTCGTTTCCAAATATTTTATTTCTATGTTGATCTTGTCAGTAGTTATGCTATGATATTTCTTCAATGAACTTACGTCTCTTGCCTTTGAGGTTATGCCCGCCATCAGCGCCGAAGTCAGTTCTATACCTAGTTTAGGTTTGTAGAAATGCGCAAGAAGCTCAACTGTTCTGACGTAATTCTTAAGGTCTCCCTTTGTCATGTACTTCATGTTGGTTATGATGTTGCTAACGCCAAAAGCCTCATAGTCTATCTTTCCGAAGAGCATATGCATTCTATAAGCGTGGTTTTCGAGTATCGCTGCTATTTCTGGGTCATCTACCTGATCTTTCCACGAACTTTGCACTATCCTTTTGATAGCAAGTTCCGCAATCTCCCCCGAATTTATATTTTGGGATTCTTCTCCACTAACGACCCTACTCTGACTACGAGTATTTGAAATGAATGCCATTTTGCCACCTCTCACACTTTGCCAACAAATGCTTTGCATTTCCGTACGTGCCGTCTTCTAAGCGATTCTTGTTCGAATTCTCCAACGCAATGATGCCGTAGAACTTATAGCTTATCACCGAATACGATGGATTGATCTTCCGTTGGCTAGCATCCCTATTTCTAGGAACAAATTGCACCATGCATGCTCTACCCTCGGAGTTCTCTACTCTTATCGTGGTTATATGCCCACCGTGATGATATTTACCCTTATGATGTATAACTCTTTAAGGCTTACTATGCGCCATAACGTTGGCTCTAGCGCTTTCAGTTTACCTTGCTATTCACGTAAAAATAGAAAAGCAGCGGAGGAAACTCGCGTTCACGCAAGTTTCACGCTCAAATTGCCGTATATCGAGTAATTGTAGGTTAGCAGCATGTTTATCTTAACCGTATAGTTCGTGACATTCGCTATCGGCAACGTAAGAATGTAGTTTCTCTTTCCTTCGGGTATGGGAATGCTCGATTTCACGCCATTAACCGTAACTACTACGCTCTGAGGGAGCATCAAGGTCGCCTTGGAATACGCGCGTATGCAGCTGTCTCCCGAGGTTATGTTACCGATGCTGCTCATTATGTTGCTGCTCTGCGCCATATACGCAAGATATGAGGTGCTGTTTGACTGGAAGAAGTTATTGACTATGCTTTGCGATTGCAATCCGGAAAGATCTTCGCTTATTTTCGGAAGTGCGGTTGAATTGCATGCAATCAAAGTAACTGGACTCACATAGCCCAATACGATCGCGTTGCCTGTGCCAGTTGCGTATACTGTAGCAGGCGCATTTTGTGGCGTGGTGTTTTGGGAAGTGCTCTGCACTCCTGCAAGTGCATTATTGTTGTTAAGCGAAACATAAGAACCTAGAAATATCACCGCAACGAATATCGAACTGAGCGCCTTTATCAAGTCGTCTTTCTTCAAGAAATCACAGATGCTATTTATATCTCTGAAAAGGCTAATAAATTATATGTTCATGCGATATTTTGCAGCAGTAAAGTATCGATTTTAAATTCCATCAAATCGGTCCATAACATAAGGGTTTATAAGATAGTTTTCACTTATCTACTGCTGAACGTGATTTAATGACTTTTAGCGACGGCGATTTTCTAAAGGTAGACTATACTCTGTGGCGTATTGCGGATAACAAGGTTCTATTTACAACGCAGCGGGAACTTGCTAAAAAAGAGGGCATAGAGGATGAGAAAGCGAACTACTCTCCGCACCTCATGATAGTAGGAAAGGGGAATCTGGTAAAAGGGCTTGATAATGCGATAAGGGGCATGGCAGTCAACGAGCAGAAGAAGATAGAACTGGAACCTTCTGTGGCATTCGGGGAAAGAAGAGCCGACCTCGTCAGCGTTATACCAATATCCAGGTTCAGGAGCAGAGATATAGAACCATACCCTGGAATGACCGTTGAGCTTGATGGGGTTAGCGCAATGGTAAAGAGCGTGAATTCCGGAAGAGTCTTAGTAGATGCGAATCACATGCTTGCAGGCGAAAAAGTGGCATACGAGGTCAAGATCCTTGAGAAGATAGAGAAGGACGATGCGAAGATAAGCGCACTTGCGGATGAAGCAAAGGTCAAGCTGACAAGCGTTAAGGTTGATTCAAGCAAAGCGACTATAAGCATAGGAAAAGACGTGAATAAAGACGCAAAGTATGCTGTGGACAAGACCATGCTTATCGACAGTGTATTGGAATACATGCCAAGCATAAAATCAATAGAAGTAAACGAGGAATACGCAAGAGAAGAGCCAAAGAAAGAAGCTAAAAAAGAAGAATCAGAAGCGAAAACAGAAAGCAAGTAAATTATAATGGGTGACAGGACACTGTGCCTGTCGCTTTCTCTTTCTTTGAAAATGAGTTACTCGCCAATGCTAAGCGCGTAGGTGCCATTTACTTTTATGTCAAGCTTCTTGGCTACCTCCGACTTTTCCATGTTCGTTATTATTATGTAGCCATTCCATTTTGTGGTAAGGTTGCTTGCATTGCATATTGGGCATACTTCGCCCTGTGCGATTATCATTCTGCAGTTTTTGCATGCCTTTGCCATAGTATCACTTCTTTGAGCTCTTCTTCCTCGTTGCAGTCTTTTGCGGTTTTTCTACGATCCAGTCAAGCTTTCCGAGACCATCTGGCCTCATCGTAAGCGCTATCTTAGACTCCTTTACGCTGTTCTTTATGCTGATTGTTGTAACCTTTGCATATACTAGGTCGCCTTTCTTCAGGCTTCTCCCAGTCGTCTTGCTGTTGAATGTTCCAGCTTTCCTATCGTAGTTTATGAAGTCACTGGTTATCTGCGACATGTGCACAAGCCCATCTACTGGACCTATCCTTACGAAGCTTCCGAAATCCACGAGTTCGGTGACTTCTCCAGAAACCACTTCATCAACTTCCAAATTGAAAGTCAAAGCGTCAAACGTTACCTCATGATGTGTGCTAGGATCTCCAGGAAGTATTCGTCCGTCGCTTACGTCTCTTATGTTGTATACTACAAGTATAACTCCCAGGTCTTTGTCAACAGTTCTTTCGTATTTGTTGCGCAGTATTTCCTCTACTGCGTTGTCTATTTCCTTCCCGAAGAATTCTGGGGGCAAGCTTACAGTGTCTCTGATAGTGTGCAAATAGTACAAGACTTCACCTTCACGCGTGGTGACTGATAATATCTATATTTACAACATAAGTAATAAATAACCATTCTAGCGGATCCTGCCAGATACTGCAACGCTCACAACCCTTATTTTGAGTCCATTCAGCTTCCGCTTGAGCTTAATGTCATTGGTGCATACGACCTTTCCGAATGCGTTTTTCAGGATCCATTCGTCAGCGTAGGTGCCCTTTCCATCAATATTCAGCTTGCGTTCAGTTATCAAAAGCAGCATTACGCGCGCATTGCCTGCGTTCTTCGTATGGGTTTTCGCTATCTTCCGCATCTCCGCAACTGCTGCATACGGTACGGTTATGACAAAGCCGGGAAATTCGTCGCGTATGCTTGTCACTATATCCACTCCGTGTTCCAACGCGAATAGCATCGAGCTAGTGTCGAGCAAAACCTCTTTCATACGCAATCAATAAACATAGCAGTTATAAAATGGGTAGCGCTAACGCATACTCTTTATAGTTTTAAGTTGTATATCCTTATTACAAATGGTGCTGTTCCCAATGCTCAACGAAGCCGCGCTAATAGAGAAGGAAATTACCATAAGGCAATTGCGTTTGACTAACGAAGTGCTAGAAACACGTCGTTCTATAGCAAGATGGATAGCGTTAAGCATAGGAATCATCAATCCGGGCGAATCGAGGCTTAGCGCTGTTGCTGTTTTAGATGCGATGATGAACTTCCAATTCGTCAAGAATTACGATCCCTCTTACAAAGAAATAAGTGAGTACGTAAATGTAAACTGGGAAGAGATGAACGAGAAAACGCTGAGATACCATCTACTCCGGATGAAGAAGATGGGGTTATTGCAGAACAACAAAGGAAGATTCTACTTCGCGCCCCCCGAAATCGGAGAGCGTTATGATGTCAACGTGTGGGCACAAAGCCTTTTCAAGGCAGAGCATAATGCAATATCAGATAAGATCGCGCACGTAGTAAAAGAGCTAAAAACAAAAAATTAGTGGTTTGTTTCTATGGAGAAATCTATGTTTTACTGGGTAATATTCACTGCAATAGTCATAGTCGCAGCGCTGGCGTTGAGGTTCTACTCGAACCAGCAGCTTGGCGTATACCTCAACGTTTCCAGCATAACTGGCAACACGGTTTTTCCTTATCAGCAATTGACATTTTACGTTTCCGTGGGCAATACTGGCGGAAGTACTATATCTGAATTGCCCATAGAGGTTTTGGTAAACGGCAACGCCACTACAAACTACAGGGTTTCCATACCTGTTGGAAAGAGCACGATGTTTGCATTCAACTACACGCCGAAGAAAGCGGGCAACTATTCGATAGACGTGATCGCAGATCCAGGAAAGTTGTATAATCTGGCAGACAGGAGCTATTCTCGGGCTAACACAACATTAAGCGTTTTTCAAGCGGCAAAGGCGCAACCTTCAACTTACGTATCCGCTAACGGCGCAGTCTCCTTCGGCATGGAAAGGCTAAACGGTGCTGGCATAAAACTCTCAGGATTTGCTGCTTACAATTATCAAGTATACAAGCCGTTCGTATTTTCCGAAGAAGCGCCTTTGGTTGGTAGTATAATAAACCTCACGAGCGATTATCTGGTCAACTCTTCGACAGCGTACGCGTACTATCCTAATGGGGCTTCAATATATTCAACGTGGCTGCAGGGTTATCTGTCCCCTTCAATATTTGAAGTAGCTTCATCTGCGCATAATCTCGTATTCAGCAATGTCTCGATTTCAGACATGTCCATAGGAATGACAAAACTCAGCAACACATCGACAATGTGCAGCTGGTATGAAGGCGGTTGGTTCAAGATATTGGTTTATACCAACGTCACATCATCCACATGCGCATCAATACTGAACTCGACCACGGGTAAAAATGCAAATCAGAGCGTATGGAAAACGCTGTACAATTCCAGCGTATCTTCGTTCAACTTCACTGCCGCAAACTACACCGAATTGGGATCTTTTGCTTTCTCGAACCACTCGAGCGTCATGAATGGCAGCATAGTCTCTAATAGCAGTGCTGTGGTGATGGCATTCCTTTCCGATTACAAAGGTAGCTACGTCCCTTGCTACGGTGTTATAGCAACAATCGCAAACAACTCGTTCTGCAACACCTACCTGCTTCCGTCAACCCAATCGAACGCAACTTCGGTTTCGCTGATAAGAACAATGGAATTGGTAAACGGCAAGAATGCAAGCGTTCTGACATTGGTGAATTCAAGTCAGGTATTTGCGGTGCTACCTACGGCATATTCGATAATCAATCACATGCACCTGAATGGGACAAGCTATGCTTTCAAGAACGGGTTCGCGAGCACGTGCAGCTTCGCGTCGATGTTCAATTGCACGGGAATTGCGTTATACAATGGAAACATAACCTTTACCGTACACAACCTTCTGAATAGCAGTGTGTTCGTCAACAAGGCAGTGTGCGCAAGAGGCGGAAGCTTCACTGAGTCCAACTTTGTGGGAAGCAACGTTCTCGTCAAAGCGCACGAAAATGCAACCATAATTACTACATGTTATGAGAACAACACGGTAGTAACGGGCATTCCAGTTGGCATGAGCGTTCTTCTAGGGTTGAACTATACTGCCGAAAACACCACTGGCATGGTCTACGGAACTGCCGTGCTGAACGCATTCTCCTAGTGATACGTTGTCCGCGCGCGACATATTCCTGGAATTTTTTCCATCTATGACAGACATTCAGGAACGCGCGCTTTCCGTCATAGAGAATGGGAATTCGTGCATAATCACCGCACCAACGGGAAGCGGCAAGACAGAAGCCGCGCTTTTTCCAATAATAGACATGATAAGGAAAATGCCGAAGCACGAGAGCGTAGATGTAATTTACATAACTCCGCTTCGCGCCCTCAATCGCGATCTTCTGTCAAGGCTTGAAACTGTTTGCGGTAAGTACGGCATAACTGTTTCGGCAAGGCATGGAGACACATCAAGCTACGAGCGCAGCAAGCAGTCGAGAAAACCCCCAAACATACTGATAACTACTCCGGAGACGCTTCAGAGCATGTTTCTTACAAAACTTCTGTATCAGGGATTGAAGAGCGTAAAGTACGTAATAGTCGATGAATTGCACGACCTATACTACAATAAGCGAGGAGCGCAGCTCAGTGTGGCTTTGGAAAGATTGACTGAAATATCAGGAGAATTTCAGAGAATAGGAATCAGCGCTACCATAGGCAACATAGACGAAGTGGCGAAGTTCCTGTGCTCTAGAAGGAAATACGAACTTGTACGCTCTGATTCCTTGAAGACCCTGAACGTGAGCATAAGCATGCCCTCCCAGCCAAGCAAAGAGTACAAGGAGCTTGCAAAGAAGTTCAGCATAGATAAGGACGCTGTAGCAAGGTTGGAAAGAGTAGTTGAATTGTCAAAAGCCCATCAAAAATCATTGATTTTCACGAATACGAGACAAATGGCAGAGTCTCTTGCGAACAAACTGTTGTATCTGGATGATAGGAAGGAGATAGGCGGCATTGGCATACACCATGGATCTTTGGATAAGGATGAAAGGATAGAAGTAGAGGAGAAATTCAAGAAAGGCAAGATAAGGAGCATCGTAGCTACAAGCTCTCTCGAGCTTGGAATAGACATAGGCGATGTTGATTTTGCGGTGCAATACGGTTCGCCAAAGCAAGTAACCCGGTTGGTTCAGAGGATTGGAAGAAGCGGGCACTCTGCTGGAAGCTCTTCTAACGGCGAAGTCATAGTAGCGAATAACATGGAGGCGCTAGAATCCGCGGCTATAGTAGAACTTGCGCATTCCGGAAGCATGGAAATCAGGAACAGCCAGCAAAATCCCCTTGATGTTCTCGCAAACCAGCTTTGCGCAATCAGTCTTGAATACGGCAGCGTCTCAAGGGATAAAGTAGCGTCTATGCTAAGAAGAAGTTATTGCTTCAACTCGCTGAGCGATGAATTACTCGATAAAGTTTTGACTTTCTGCACCGAACTGCGTTTGCTAACATTCGAAAAGAACGTGATTAAAAAGTGGATACGTACTAGGGAGTACGTGATAAACAACATAAGCGTGATTCCAGATTCGGTAAAAATCGTGGTGAAGAATGTATCCACGAACAAGATAGTGGGCAGCCTGGACGAGGAATTCCTGTACAATAACGTCGAAGAAGGTGCGACTTTCATAGCAAAGGGGCTTGCGTGGAAGGTTCTGAGCATAGAAGACAATACTGTATACGTTGAGCCAAGTTCTGACGTAGATGCGATAGTGCCGGAATGGGATGGCGAGGACATACCCGTTTCGAGAGACGTAGCCACGCTTTCATTCTCAATGCTGTCAAACGAAAAGGAAATAGAGAAATGCAATGCAATGAGCAAACATACACTATCTGCGGTGCACGATTTTCTTGAGAAGCAGAAGGCGTCATTCATCCCCAAAAAACGCGATCTTATAATAGAGGAATACGATCAGAGGATAATAATCTATACTGCGCTGGGCAAACTTGCCAACAGCCTGTTGTCGAAACTGATCGCAGGCATATTCGCAATGCTGAACGGTACGAGGGTCGCGGTCAAAGCCACCGCATATGCCGTAGTTGTTGATGGCATATCGTCATCGCATTCAGAAATAGAGAAGGCCATATCAATATTCAAGAATTTCAATATAGAAAACGCATTTGCAGAGAATGGCATAATAACAAATTCAGACACGTTCAGATATAGGTTCGTTCAGGCTGCAAAGATGTTCGGCATTATAGACAAGAAAGCGGCGATAACCAGGAATGTTGCGACCAGACTCATGCATTTTTACAAAGACTCTCCAATACCTATTGAGGCGATGCGCGACGTGATGCAGAACAGCTTTGACATAGAAGCTGTAAGTTCATTGCAAAGCGAACTCAAGAACGATTCAAGATTCATAACGTTCATATCGGGTTCGGATTCCCCGCTCTCCATGGAAATCTTGAGGGCAGCATATTCTTACAAAGAATTTTTGTCTGTCCCTTCTCTCGGCAGCGAAGTTGTGAAGGAATTTGTAACCGGCGTTTTGAACAAAAACGCAGAGCTCATATGTACGTTCTGCGGCCTGAGATTCACGAAGAAGATAGACGAAATAGAAGCTAAGATAGCATGCATAAGGTGCAAGAGTCCAATGGTTGCGATCTATGCTGAGGGCGATGATAAGGTGCTGCAGAAAGTGCATTCAAACAAGCGTCTAACGAAGAGCGAGATGGCCAATTACGATAGGCTTCTCGCATGTGCAAGCTTGATAGATGCATATGGCAAGAGGGCAGTCATAGCGCTTGCAACTTACGGGGTTGGAATAAAGACTGCTGGCAGGGTTTTGGCGATGCTAAGAAGCAACACCGATCTTTTTGTGATAGACCTGATAAATGCCCAACGTCAATTCATAAAGAACAGGAAGTACTGGGCAGTGTAGTGCTTTTATTGCTTTATTGCGGATAATTGTTGTTTGCATGTCGAATCAGAGTGAAAGGCTTCAGTCCGCGATGGAATATCTCATGACCTACGGGTGGGCAATTCTGATCATCGCAGTAGTCCTCGGAGCACTATTCCAACTAGGAATCTTCAACGCATCTACTTTCACGCCGAAAGCGCCGCCTGGTGCATGCCATGTTTTCAGACCAAACGGACCGATGACTTCATCTTTCATAAACCTGCAAGGAATATGCAACGGAGAGCTTCCGCAATATGCCGCAAAATTCAACGGAGCGAGTAGTGAAATCTCGATATTGTCCGGGCTTCCTACAGGAAATCCACAATATACGGTTTCGATATGGTTCTCTACGCCTTTCATACCAAGTACACCTTACCTCGGATTGGCTCTGGTAAGCTGGGGCACAGATGGCGTGCTAGACGAGATAAACGCGTTCAGATTGACTGCAATCAGTGAATGCGCTAATGGTGGATTTTACAATTATTGGTGGGCCAACGACCTAAAAGCATGTCTGAGCTCAAAACTTTCAACCAATACGTGGCATTTCGCTGTGGCATCGTTCAACGGTAATACGAGGAGCATATATATGGACGGATCGCTGATAACTTCGGATTCCCCAACGGGCCATAACATAGTCGGTTCTTCAGGATACATCGGCGTTACTGCACCTACTTTGTTTCCAGATTATTTCAATGGTGAATTGGCAAACGTGCAAATCTACAATACTTCACTGTCTGCAAATGAACTGAATGCGCTTTACAGCGAAGGAATAGGCGGCGCCCCAATAAAGCTGAATAATCTCGTTGGCTGGTGGCCACTAAACGGAGACGCGAAGGATTACTCAGGCAATAACAACAACGGAGTTCCTACAGGAATAAGTTTTACTAGCAGTTGGGCACAGGGTTACAGTGCCCCATAGCTTTAAAGTTAATATGTGAATTGGTATTATGAATAACAAGTTTGCCCTTCAAAGCGCGATGGAATATCTCATGACCTACGGATGGGCAATTCTGATCATTGCGGTCGTACTCGGCGCATTGTTTCAGTTGGGAATTTTCAACGCATCTACCTTCACTCCAAAGGCGCCGCCAGGCGCATGTCATGTGTTCAGGCCAAACGGCCCTATGACAACATCTTTCATCAACCTGCAAGGGATATGCAACGGAGAGCTTCCGCAATATGCCGCAAAATTCAACGGTCAGACAAGTTATATCAGTCTGCCATCAACTGCGCAGGCAACTGGCAGTAAGATAACAATATCTTTGTGGGCTGCATTGCTCGGCAACGGTAATCAAGCTCCGCGTGCAATAGCTGTTGCCCAGCTTGGAACATATCCTGATCTTTGCATATCTGCATCTTTTGGTCCGACTTTTGTGGTTCAGAACGCACTGGCACAATATTCCGTTACAAGCGGTGCGCCATGCGCTCCGTTTGGGCAATGGCAGCAATACGTAGGGACATATGATGGCGCAACTGGAAAAATATATCTTAATGGCGTTCTCAAAGGTTCTGTTGCAATTACTGGGAACCTTGCAACTGGCACTATGACCATAGGCGAGTTCTCCGGGGGAAGTTTCAATGTCAACGGACTTTTGGCAAACGTGCAAGTCTACAATACTTCGCTTTCCGCTAATGAAGTGAGTGCGTTATACAGCGAAGGCATAGGGGGTGCACCGGTGCAGCTCAACAATCTCGTTGGCTGGTGGCCCCTCAACGGCGACACGAAAGACTATTCTGGCAACAATAACAACGGCGTTCCCACTGCGGTGAGCTTCACGAGCAGCTGGTCTTCTGGATACTCCTCCCCATAACCTTAAAATAAGTTGAGCTTTCATTCTTAGTGGTTAAGATGGCATTGCAGCATAAGAAATTGGATTTGCAGTCAGCGATGGAATACCTCATGACCTACGGATGGGCTTTGCTCATCATAGCAGTAGTACTCGCCGCAATGTTCCAGCTAGGGATCTTCAATCCGGGACAATTCGCCGGGCAAGAGTGCATACTGCCAGCAGGATTGAGCTGCATCAATTCATACCTGTTCACGAACGGAATGCTCTCGATCAACATACTGCAATCAACTACTTCCCCCATTAATGTTACTGGATATAACTGTTCGATAGCCACGCTGCAGAACATGGCCATAATCCCGATAAAGCCGGTGAATCAGATATACTTGCCGGTGGGTGCTAATACTACACTCACAATGAATTGCTTCTCTGCAGCCGCCATAATAGCGAATACTTTGGTGAGCGGTTCCCTATTTACAGGAAACCTCGGAGTGAACTACACAGATACTCTGACAGGTTTTCCACATACTGCATACGGAAAGATTGCAATTCAGGTCACGTGACCTATTCGCGTACAGCTATCAATTCTTCTACGCTTCCGAATTCTAGGGTTTCTCCTTCTCCGATGCAGAATACCCGCATGCCTTCTATTTGTGCGTCATTCTCGAATATGGGACACATTTCCGAGGGATCCGAACTCAACACATCCGTACCTTCGGAGAAATAGTTCATCGCCGGAAGCACCACTAGCTCTTTTCCATTTTTCGTTTTACCGTAAAGGAAACAATGGAGTTTTTCCTTTGTTCCTACGCTGTTGAAAAGGGAGATTGCGGGATGGATATGGCCCATAATCAGGCAAGTTGCTGATTTCGGTTTCGGGATTTCATCGCCGTGGAAGAAAAAGTAATTTCCTATCTCAGCATACTCCCTGAACAGCGTTATTCCCAGAGGTTTCGCAAGCCTGTCGATGAAAGTATCGTGGTTTCCCTTAATGATCGTGAGTTTTATCCCTTTTTCTAAAACGTGTTCGCTTAGTTCCTTTAGTTCGTTGAATTCGTCCGCTTCTATCTCGGAGAACTCGTTCTTTATATCTCCTACGAGTATTAGGTTCTTTGCGTTGCTCTTTTCCAATGCATCGTCAACGAAGCCCTTTATCCTGCGCAGATTAGCTTTCGGTAAAAAAGTGCCGTTTTTGGCCATTACTCCCTCGTAACCCAGATGCAAATCAGAGCAAGCTACCGCGTTGATGCTCTTTATGTAAATCAGAGGAATGCCCTCCAGTATCTCAATGTCATCGTTAAGCATCATTTTGACAGCGCCTTTATCTTCTTCATGATCTGCTTGTGCAGTTCGCGAAGATGCCTTCTCCTGTCTTTCATCATCACTATGTCTGCTTCTCCAAACGTTATCATCATGTGCGAAAATGGCGATGGCAGTTTGGTTTTGATTATGCTGTATTTTATCTCCTTCTTCGAGATCTTGTCCAATATCGCCTTGGCTCTCGGCATATCCATTACGTCTTCCAATATTTCCCTATAAGTTTCCTTCAGCACCGGAAATTCCTTGCTTATCGCCTCTGTTGCAGTAAGAAGCAATTGGGAGTTTAGGTGCTGTTTCCTTACGCTGATCTTCTTGCCCTTATAGTTCCTGAGTATCATAAAAGCTCTTGCAGCACAGTGCCTGAATCTTCTCCTCATCATTTCGGTTCTGCGTATATTGTCTTTGAGCAATTTTCCGAGATCCTGTTCACATAGGGTTTCAATGACCTCCTTTATTTCTGAATCACGTATCTCGTAGTTTTCATCGGTTATCACTACAAATCCGTTGTCGTTTATGGTGATGGCAACGTCAATTCCGTATGCCGTAGAGACTATTATGGCAAACGCCCTTGACAAAGCGTCGTTTATCCTTCGCCCATAGCAACTGTGGAACACTATCAAGTTCCTGTCGCTTCCTGGTTCAATGGTCTTTTCTATCAGGATCATGCTGTCATTAGGTATGTATTTCGCATATGCGAGTTGCTCCATGAAATACGCGTTTATCGCGTTTTTTGCGTTGCTGTCT
This sequence comes from Microcaldota archaeon, assembly GCA_021789155.1. Taxonomy (GTDB): domain Archaea; phylum Micrarchaeota; class Micrarchaeia; order Micrarchaeales; family CABMGC01; genus JAJYJW01. The sequence continues at coordinate 8,951 of JAJYJW010000012.1, read as the reverse complement.
ATCGGCATGCCATTTAATATCTTTTCAGCGTTCTTTCCTATCGTAGCTTTATTGGAAAGCATGCTGCGTATGCTCTTCTTTGTCATGTCCTTCTTTACTGCGTCTCCCATGACCTTCCTGAACTTGCCTATGTCTAAAGCCAACTCGTAACTCAATGGGAGTTGCTCGGAGAACCAAGGTGGAATGGTAGGCGATTTCGTATCCGCTCTGCTGACCACGCAACGCATTCCCTTCGAGCTTTCATACCTGTATAGTTTTCCGCCGAGCACGAAAATGTCGCCTATCTTCATGCGCATCAGAAATTCCTCCTCTATGCTGCCTATCCATTTCCCGTCTACACTGAATACGTCTATTCCAACCTCATCGGGTATTGTTCCAAGGTTGAGGTAGTATATGAGCTTGGTCAGTTTCCCGCGTCTTCCTATTTCGTCGGTCTCAGGATCATGCCAAATCTTAGCGTAAACCCTCCTGCTTTCCAAGCCCACATAGCTGCCCGCAAGGTACTCTATAAGAAATGTGAAATCTTTGTCTTGTAATGTGTGGTAAGCGTAGCATTGTTTAATCACCGAGAGCATTTCCTCCTTCTTCCATTTCTTAACCAACGCCATACCGACTATGTGTTGTGCCAGTACGTCCAAAGCATTCTTCGGAGTTGAAAACGAATCAAGCCTGCGCTTGATTGCGGAATCGAGCATAACGCTGCATTCCACAAGATCGTCTCTGTTCAACACTATTATCTCTCCTTTGGCTATGTCCTTGAAACTGTGGCCGCTTCTTCCAATCCTCTGTATTGCACGGGTTATGCTTTTAGGGGATCCCAGAAGTGCAACGTTGTCTATAGTTCCTATGTCTATTCCAAGCTCAAGGCTAGTTGAGGATACCACGCAGTTCAATTGCCCTTTCTTCAGACTTTCCTCTACCTCAAGACGAGTTTGCCTAGACAAAGAGCCATGGTGCGCGGCTATCTGTTCCTCCTTGTACTTGAATCTTTTCATGAGGTTGAGAACCGTCCTTTCAGTTCCGCTTCGCGTGTTGGTGAAAATAAGAGTTGTCTTGTTTTTCTTTATTATGTCGTTTAGTTTTTTGTATACTGCATTCTCTATTTTCGAGTCTTCTTCGTTAACTATGTCCTTTACGGGGCTTATTGTCTTTGCCTCTATCTTCTTGTCCCATGCGGCGTCGACTATCAGGCAGTCTCTTTCGCTTCCATCCTGATTATAACCTACGAGAAACATTGCCGCGTCATCTAGAGGATACAACGTGGCGCCGAGCCCAATCCTGACAAAATCGTGTTCTACAAAGGCGCGAAGCCTTTCCACGGATAGCGACAGATGTACGCCGCGCTTGTTGTTGGCAAGTTCGTGCAATTCATCGATGACCAGATAGCGTATGCTCTTCAGATGCTCCGCAAACTTCGGGCTGTTGAGCAGAATGGCAAGGGTCTCTGGAGTTGTCACCAGTATGTTTGGTGGATGCTTCAGCATTCGCTGCCTGTCTTTCTGCAGTGTATCTCCGGTTCGTATCCCTATGCTTACCTTGCTTATTTCCTCGCCGTGTTTGCTCATCTCTTCGTATATCTCGTCAAGAGGCCTGCTTAAGTTCTTGTATATGTCGTTGTTCAGTGCGCGTAAAGGAGAAACATACAGACAATATACCTTTTCTTCAAGCTCGTTGTTTTTCGACATGCTTATTAGATCGCTAAGTATTGAGGTAAAGGCAGAGAAGGTTTTCCCGCTACCTGTTGGTGCAGCTATGAGCAGATTCTTCTTCTCGCTTATCAACTTGAAAGAATAGTGCTGTGGTGGTGTGAGTTCCTTGTAATTCTTCACGAACCAGTCCCTAACCTCGTCGCAAAGTCCGCTGAGACTCTCCTCTCTGCTAAATCTTTCTTCCTGGAATTTTATCATTCACATCAGCATGCAGCAAAAGACATGCAATTATCTCTCTTAAAGAATAAATATTGCATGCATGCTACTGCTCTTTCTGCTCGTGTTTCGAACCCTTTCCCACGGAGAGCTTTACGCCGCTGCTGTCCCTCGTTATTATTATGTCGAGGTTGTCGCTTCCGAGCATGTTTCTTAGTTCCTCATACGTATAGCTGCCTATGCTCTTTCCGTCTTTCATCGTGCTTTCTGTTTGTCTGTTTTTGAGTATCACAGCGCGCCTTGCCATCAAAGTGCTCTTCTGTATTGGCATGTATGCAAGGCCCATTATAGAATGCTGTGCGCCATAAATGTCGTCTATCCCCAGTTCTATCGGCTTGAATCCAGCATTCTGGTATATGAATGGCAGAACCGCGATGAAATCCTCTTTTAGGGTTTCAACGGTTTTCTGCACCTTTTCCTTCTTACCTGCTATTATGAAATCATCGCTATTCAGGAAGCCTACGAAAACGTCGTTTCCAAGTTCCTTAACTTTGTCCTGCATGAGCTGGGATATGAGACGCAATATGGTTATTCCAGATTTACTCCCGAACTGGTTTGCAAATTCGGCAAAACCTTCCACTTTCAACCTTCCTATCTCGTATTCCATGCCGCTTTGAAGCGATTTCTCAAGCGCTACCGATATCTTGTCTTCGTTTGGCAAGTCTATCAGCGGGTCGAACTTTTTACCCTTCTTCTTCAGGAATATCGTAACCAGCGTGCGCAGTTCCTCGGGTTCGAAAGGCTTCTTGATGTAGTAATCTGCGCCATTTTGAATGCCTTTGAATCTGTTTGATGTGGCATCCATCGCGCTCACTATAATGACCGTTGTATTCGCAAGTTCCGGGTCCCTCTTTACTCCCTGGCATATATCCAAACCATTCATGCCTGGAAGCATGAGATCTAGTATGACAAGGTCCGGCCTTATGCTTTTTATCCTTTCTACTGCGCCCGTTCCCTCGAACAGCTGCGTTAATTCAAATCCCCTCCCAACAGAAAGTCCCATGAGCTTGTTGATATTCTTGTCGTCTTCAACTATTACTATCTTTCTAAGCTCGGAACTTTCCTGAAGTATGTAATAAGTCTGTATGCCGCCATTGCTTCTAGAAGCTATGGCATTTATGCTCTTCAATTCCTGCAACGCCTTCTTCAGCGTTTCTTCGTCAATTCTCACTGAATTTGCATATTCAACAAGGTCGCTGTAAGCAACTTGCTGCCTTTCATTTATAACAGACAATAGGTCAGGCTCAAAGCTCTCCACTCCATTCATCCGATCGCCAATTTATTTCATGCGCTAATTTATAAAAGGGTTCATATGGTTGTTGTTAATCAATGTAGCACATGCAATATCTGCCTTAGCGCAGTATTCAAAAGATTTAAATACGTTATACTGCTATTAATAGTGTCTAAATGCCTAATTTTGCTGATATAATGAAGGTTAGCTTTATAGAGGACGCTCCATCTGCGATACGTTTCAAGGTAAGTGGTATAAATTCAACTTTGGCGAATTCGCTTAGAAGGATAATGTCCGGTACCGTCGGATGCTTTGCCATAGATAAGGTAGTGATGTACGAGAATTCGAGCGCGATGTTCGACGAATACATAGCGCATAGAATAGGTCTAATTCCAATAATAACCCCAAAGGATGCGAAGGAAGATGAGCAGATTCTTTTCAACTTGGAAGCTGAGGGACCAAAAATAGTCTATTCAAAAGAATTGCTCAGCACGGACAAGAGCGTGAAAGTTGCAAATGAGGAAATACCGATAATAGAATTGGGAGAAGGCCAAAGGCTGAGGCTGGAAGGACAGGCGAGAATGGGTGCAGGTTCGGAATCTGCGAAGTTCAGACCTGCATTGGTCACCTATACTGCAGATGAAAACGAAGAAGATTATGAATTTTATGTTGAAAGTTACGGGCAGATGCCTGCGAAGGAAATATTAAATAGGGCTCTGTACATAATAAATGATGCGCTCAAGCAAGCCCAGAAAAGCGTAAAGAAATGAATTTATGCAGGGGTGGCAGAGCTTGGTCAAATGCGCAGGATTGAGGTTCCTGTAACTTTAGAGTTTGCGTGAGTTCGAATCTCACCCCCTGCATTCGGTGTGATGTTATGAAGATCATAGAGAAAAGCTCAATAAACGAGTGGATTGACGTTGCGTCAAAGGCCAAAGCGCCGAAAGGCAGCATAGCAAACGCAATCTGCAAGATAGCCTCTTTTCCAAGAAGGAGAAGAGTTGTAGTTAATTTGAAGAAGCTCAACGCTTCTACAAAGGAGAACGAAATAATAGTTGTTCCGGGAAAAGTGCTCGGGGTAGGCACCCTAGACCACAAGCTCAAGCTTGCGGCAATAGAGTATTCTGGATCTGCGGTTAGCAAGCTCAACGCTGCGGGTTGCGAATTGCTGAATATTGATGCCGTTCTCAAGGAGAAATCCGCAAGGCTCATAATATAGGTATTCCCATGGCAGAAATAATGGTTATAGATGGAAAGGACAAGGTTCTAGGAAGAGTGGCGAGCAGCACCGCTAAGCTCCTTCTCAAGGGTAACAAGGTCGCACTGGTAAATGCGGAAAAGATGTTCCTAACCGGGCACGTACGCGACATAGTCGCGAAGTACAAGCAAAGGGTAAACCTGCAGGATAAGGCGAATCCAGAGCATTCTCCATACTGGTCACGTCGCCCAGACTTGTTCGTAAAGCGCGTAGTGCGTGGCATGCTTCCGTACAAGCAGCCGAAGGGCAAGACCGCATTCAGGCTATTGAAAGTTTACATAGGCGTTCCTGAGGAATTGAAGAACGAGAAACCAATAGAGATAAATACGAAGAAGCCTCATGAAATATTCGAAAAGATAATGAGAGTAGAGGAGCTTTCAAAGAAGCTTGGCTACAACAAGATGTGATTTTGATGGATAATTCTACTTCACAGAGCAATCAATCTCTCGAAAACCTCAATAAGGAGCTCACCAGCGCTATACAGAACGCGCCCGCTCCAGCAGAGGCTGAGAAGAAGGCATCCAGAACTCCTAGAAAGAGATCTACAAGCTCAAGGACAAAGTCGGTTACAGTACTAACAAAGGGAAAGAGGAAGCGCGCAATAGCAAGAGCTTCGCTAGTAAAAGGCCCAGGCGAAATATACGTGAACAATGTCCCTCTGGAAAAATTCACGTCTCCGTTGATGCTCGAGCTGATAATGGAGCCAGTAAATTTCTCCAATGAGACAAAGACGGTAGCGGGTTCTTCTACTGTAAAGATAAGCGTAATAGGCGGTGGCGTTATGAGCCAGGCACAGGCTGTTCGCAGCGCACTAGCAAAGGCGATAGTGAAGGCATCCGGTTCAAGCTCATTACAGAGCGAAATGCTCCATTACGACAGGTCGATGTTGGTAGATGACGTTAGGCAGACTGAGCCGAAGAAGTTCCTAGGGCCTAAGGCAAGGTCAAGATTCCAGACCTCTTACAGATGATACTATGATGATACCAGTCAGATGTTTTAGCTGCGGTCAGGTCATAGGCGACCTATGGGCAAAGTACAACCAAAGGGTAAACGTCAACGGCGAGGATCCGGCAAAAGTATTAGAAGAGTTGAACGTAAAGAGATACTGCTGCAGGAGGATGCTTGTAAGCCACGTGGATCTCATAAAGGAGATCATAACATACAACAAGAAGTAAATCCTTCTTGTTGCTTTCTTTTTTGCTTTAAAATCAGAAGAGAATCAATAGCAGGACTTATTCTTCGTCAAGTCCGTGGATTCCTCTCAAAGTTTTTGCTATCAAATCAAAATAGCCGTCTCTAATCTTTCCTTCCTGTGCGCTGTTTATCAGGCTTAGTTCAGACAAGTCCTTTTGTCCAGCATTAAACTCGGGCTTATCGTAAAGTTTGCGTTGCTCTATCGCTATTCTTTCGATATCCGAATTGTTCTTGTCCTTATTCGCTTCCATATATGGATTTAGGCATTTGCCAACTATAAATCAGTTTCCATAATCGTTTTTTATCTAGTAGTTTGTTTATAAACACATTAAATAGACGGCACACGCCATATAAGTATTTAAATGTGTTCGATAAAAGTTTATTAATATAACCTAGCAAATAATAAGCTAGGGGTTGTCTGCTAGTTTGGTTAGGCTCTGTGCCTAGGGCGCACAAGACCCGAGCAATTTTTGGGAATTCAAAATGCGCATGAAAATCTCGGCAACCCCAACTTATGAAGTTGAAAAATGTAACAAATGAATGGTGTATTTATGGCTGAACAAACACTAGTTGATAATGCTGAATACTTAGAAGCAGGAGTGCAGATAGGAACGAAGATGAAGGCACTTGGCGCACGTCGTTTCATATACAAAGCGAGGGAAGACGGCCTATACCTTCTAAATCTCGACATGATAGACGAGAGGATAACCGTAGCAGCGAAGTTCCTCGCAAGATTCGAGCCAAAGGACATAATAGTCACTGCTTCAAGAATATACGCAATATCTGCAGCTGCGAAGTTCGCAGAGGCGATAAACGCCAAGTTCATAGAAGGGCGAGTTATGCCAGGCATATTCACAAATCCAAACAGGGACGATTATGCCGAGCCGAAGGTAATGCTAATAAGCGACACGAGAAACGAAAGGCAGGCGATAAGGGAAGCGAGCAAGGCATGCATACCTGTAGTGGCATTGTGCGACACCGACAACTGGATAAAGTTTGTTGATTTAATAGTTCCATGCAACAACAAGGGAAGGAAGTCTCTGGCGCTGGTATACTACCTCCTTGCAAGGGAATACCTAAAGGCAAAGGGCACAATAAAGAGCAACGAGGAATTCGCATTAAAGGTTGCAGATTTCGAAGCGAAGATAGAGATGAAGGCGAAGCAGTAATGAGGGCGAAACTCCAGGCTGCAATAGACTTCCTGGTTTCGTACGGCATAGCCATATTGATAATTATAATAGCAGTAGACGTTATCTACAATACAGGTATTCTTAATACTCTACTTCTTCCAAACTCTTGTTCAGCGAATCCCGGCTTTTCCTGTTCCAACATGTCGATTAATTCTAACGGCGTGCTTTACATGAGGATAGCGCAGGCCACAGGCGCAGCCCTGACTATACAAGGTGCGGGTTGTTCCACGTTGCCCTCTTCTTCGAATGATCTGCCTGCATACGGCAATCTCTATGTTACGAACCAGATAGCGTATTATCCTATAGGTACGGATCCTTACGGCTTGGTTGTCTATTCCGGAACCTCAACATCGATTCAGATGTATTGCTATTCACAGCAGGGAATAGCTAAGAATTCCTACGGAACTGCGTTCTACGGCTACGTATGGCTAAACTACACTCTTCCAGCATATGGAAAGATCGTGCAGCAAATAGCCTCTATTAACCTGAAATACACCTGATATTCGGCATTTGTGCAAGCAGGAATGCCTAGAATGTTAAAGAATTAGTTTTTGAGAGAAGGCATGCTTCAATGCATGCTCATTTCTCGCGTTATGCCTTTACTTTGTCTTCCTTTATCTCAAGCGCCTTTGCTATTGCGGCCTTGTCCTTGACGTCTGCCTTGTCATTCAGGAATTCAAGGTGGCTTATGTTGCACTTCCTTGGCTTTGTCCTTACAGAGCTCACTATCTCCACGAATGGGCCTTCCATCAACTTGGTTATGATGGCTCTGCTCCCAGCGTCCCTTCCAAACTTCTTTATGCAAATTCTTCCAACTTCTATTAATGCCATGTTAAAACCTATTTAGCCAAAATGCCGTCTATGGTTTCGCAAACCATTTTCACAATGGAATCTGCTATGCCAATTATGGTATCTTGTGTAGTGTCTATAATCATATCAAATACTCCGCCGTCTTTTATTAACTTATGTTCCAGTATGTCTATCTTGTATTCCTTCATGAAATGTTCAGCGGTATTCTCGTCCTTTGTTCGTATGTATTCCTTTATTTCGGATAAGTCCTTGCCTTTCATTTCGCTTTCAGCCTTTCTCGCTACTCTAACATCAAGCGGGGCATCAAGCCACACCGCAAAAACGTTCAGTCCTTCGTCTCTTCGCAATAGCCATGCGCCGAGCCACGCAGTCACTACCGAATTGCCCTTATGCGCTTCCCTGTTTATCATGTCGTCAAAGCTATTTGCAAGCTTCTTGTCAGCGTTTCCTTGCAGTACCTTCTCCATAGCGCCAGGAACGCTCTTGTATGATGCAGACACGTATCTGAACTTGCCCAAACTCCCATTCTCGTTTAGTTTCTCCAACACCTGTTCTGCTATTGCGCTCTTGCCTGAGCCCGTCAATCCAGATATGGCTACTACTACTGGCATTGCGGATTTATTCTGGCTTGCAAAAGACTGCATCGTAACCAACTAATGGGCCATCATTTGCATTACGTAGTTTTTCTCCTTTACCTTTATGTCAGTGAGCTTCATCTCGCCGTTTTCTATCCTGCTTGCGAGCTTTACTACGTTTGAAGAACATTTAGCGCACAATACACCGCCGAAGATCCTAGAATTGGATCTCCTACTCTTCCCCTTCACGTTCTTGCTAATGCTTATTCCATTGAGCTCCTTCTTGCATATGCCACAATGTGGCAACTTTGCTACCTTTCTCTTGTAATGGATGACGTGCTTTCCGCTTCTTGCAACTCTGTCGAGTTTCCTGTAACTTCTTGAACGATACATTGGTCTAGGCATTTTTGAACACCAAAATACGCTGTATAATACAGCTATTTCTCATCTATAAGTATATAAAATATAGGGTTTTGGATTAAACATCCTCGGTCTTTGCTTCTTCCTTAAGCTTTCGCTTGTCCAGAGTCATGAGGCTCATAGACACGACTATTCCTGCTACGAATACGGTGTATATGAACAGAGTTTGGTAGCCCATGCTGTTTCCGAATATCGTAACAGTTGCGCTAGCTCCGAATGCCCAAGGGAGCGCAACATAATAGACTAGGAGGAACATCGGGAATACGACTAGCATTGGCTTGAACTGGTTCTTCATGCTCTTCCCGAGCATCCCCATCACTTCCTTTTGCTTTGCTTCCAATATCGGAA
>JAJYJW010000011.1 GCA_021789155.1 Microcaldota archaeon | reverse complement strand
ACTAGGTCAAGCAAAACTTCTCTCCAGGTGGGCTCCTTTATCAACTGTTCAATGTCAAGTTTTGTCTGTATGCCTTGTTGCAGCTCCACCGCATCCATGCTAACGGTCGCCATAGCCATGTAATAACTCTTGCTTTTAAGATTTATTAATTTAGCCCTGTGCCATGCTTATTCGACTATTCCTATGCCCGCAAACTCGTTATCGGAATAAACCAGAAATCTGCCGAGTTCAGGCACCTTTTCAGATTTTTCGAATACTGCCTTTTTCTCGAGTTTTATGTTGGCTATTGCAGCTTGCAGTTCTTCAGGTTTGCTGTCTTTAATCGCATTTCCCGTAGTGGGATCTATAACTTGCTCTATGTTGATCTTGCAGCGCATTTCGTTGCCATTCGCTTTTATCAATGTGTTGCCATTGAACCTCTTTGTAACGAATAATTTGCCGATTATCTCATCACTCGGGGAAGGCGCACCGGTTTCGTCTGCAACTACCGAGCCTCTTACTTCTTCGTCTACTTTTCCATCAAATTCTAGGTCTACGTTATCGCCAGCATGCGCGCTTTGAACCTGCTCTCCTTGCGAGACTATCTCTTTGACCGTGTAATTCCGAGATTCTGGCAATGCGACAACGCGTGTTCCCACTTTGACTTCACCGCATAGCACTTTGCCCATTATCCCATTCTCGCTGTCGAAAGACTTGCCCTGTACCAAAACCCTCAATGAAGGATTGACGTTGCTTTCAGCAGACTCTGCGCTGTCATAAAGCGCGTCAAGCAAAGTCCTTCCAGTGTACCATTGCATGTTCGCGCTCTTTTCGAGTATATTGTCTCCGCTATATGCCGAGATTGGAACGAATGTTGCATTTCCTTCATCGAATCCGATGTTTCTTATGAATGAGGAAAGATCAGCAGTTATTCCATTGAACGCTTCCTGATCGTATTTTATCATGTCCATCTTGTTAACCGCTACTATCAGTTTCTTTATCCCAAGCATCCTTGCAAGGAACAAATGCCTTTTGGTCTGATCGCGTATTCCCTCTTCAGGTGCTGCAGATACAAGTAAGACAGCGAATTCCGCATATGACGCTCCGCTTATCATGTTCTTTATGAGCTCTTCATGTCCAGGTACGTCGATGAATTCGAATGCGAGTCCTTTGTAGGTTAATTCTGCTCTCGTAGTATCTATGGTCATCGCGTTTTCGCGTTCCTCGGAAAAACTGTCAAGTATGAATCCAGGCTCGAATGGCCTGCCGAGGTTCTCGCTTATCTTCTTCGCTTCGTTAATCCTATCCTGGGTGACGGTTTTCGTTTGGATCAGCATCTGCCCTATAAGCGTGCTTTTTCCATGGTCCTTGTGCCCTAGAAGCGTAACGTTTTTGACTATCATAGAATCACATGTAACCCAATGCCCTGAGCTTTTCCATGACATACTCCTTTTCCTTGTCCTGCTGCCTTCCGGATCTTTCCTCTGCCGAAGTGGTTTCAAGCTCCTTGATTATGTCGTCTATGTTCTTGGCTTCGCTCTTCAACGCCACAGTGCAGTGCGTGCAACCAAGGCTTCTGTACCTGTAGCCGTTTCTGGAGAAGTACAACGGGTTCATGGGCACCTTCTCAGCCTTAACGTAATTCCATATGTCTATTTCATTCCAGTCAAGCAACGGATGAATGCGCACGTGCCCCTTCTTGTCCAATTTCGATGAATAATTGTTCCACAGTTCTGCAGGTTGGTCCTTGTAGTTCCATTCGAATTTCTCGTTTCTCGGGCTTACGTAGCGCTCCTTCGCTCTTATCCCGTGTTCGTCTCTTCTTATGGATACGATTAAACCGTCGATTCCGTTGTCGTTCATGAACTTCTTCAACGCAACCGTTTTGTTTTCTCCGCAGCATGCGAATCCTGACATTTCGCTCTTTATCTTGCTCTTGAGCACTATAGTATCAAGGTTCCATTTCTTCGTAAGTTCTTCTCTGAACTCGTAGGTTTCGGGGAAATCAATCCCATTATCTATGTGAATCACTGGGAATGGCACTTTGCCTTTGAATGCCTTTCTTGCGAGCGAAAGCATAGTCGTAGAGTCCTTGCCCATGCTCCACAATGCAGCTATGTTCTTGAAATTCAGCTTTGCTTCTCTTATTATGAATACGCTCTTGTTTTCCAGTTTCTTCAGTTCTTGCATTATCATGGTATCACTTGTTGTTTACCTGCAATCCCTTCAGATAGTAGGTTGCACCTTCTACCTGCTTTCCCTTGTTCATGAATATCGGCACTTTTGTGACGTTTTCGTATTTGTCGTTGTATAGTTCAGCCCATGAATCCTTCAATCCCTTTTCGCTTGAAAGTTTGTCGCCGAAGACTACTTTGTAGTATTTTATCTTGCTCTTTCCAAGCTCGCTTGAGAACTCCTTCCAATGTTCCTCTTCTGGTTCCTTCCAAAGTTGCTCTGCTATTTCCTTTATTCTCTTATCGCTTCCTCCAAATCCTAGTACCAAATCATCACCTAATCAATATCATATGTAACCTAGTGCGCGTAGTTTAGCAACTACCTTGTCGTCTTCAGAATCTTTCGATTTGCCCTGCATCTTAGCTTCCATTATCGCAACATGCTCCCTTAGTATATACGTTGCATAATCTGATACGGATGAAAATCCAGTCTTCTTTATTATCTCGCGAATCTTGTCTGACAACGGAGCAGGAATAGTTATCGTAGTATATTTTCTCTTCGTATTGTTTTCCTTCACCATTTTAACTCCCAATGTAAATTAATTATATATAATTAAACTACATTAGGTATAAAAGGGTTGCTATTCTAATTTATCTTGTTGGCATTGAATGCCGTTCAACTGCGTTTCTTATAAAAGGTATTGAAGTATCTTGATTCTAGCGTGCTTGGCTCTAAGGTTTTCATGTCTCCGAAACTATTGATGCTTGTCCATCCTGCGTTTTCCATCATCTCTTTTATCTCATGAAATGAATAAAGTCTTACATTAAGGCTCGCAGACGCTATCTTTTCCTTATGCTCGTCTACTTTTTGATATAATGACCAACTGCTGTTAATCGTAGAGTTTTCAATATTAAATGACCTTAATTCTTTCACTTGCATATCAGTACTGATCTCACGAACTTCTTCATTTGCAAAATTTGATAATATCCAATCTCTATTGGTTGTCTGAAGCAGAAATACTCCTTTATCTTCTACGACGTCCGCAAGCATACGGAAAAGTTTCATATCATTTTCTGTGTTATATCCAAAAGGCACGGAAAATGCCATTACTGCGTCAAACTTTTCTCCTCTTTCTTTAAATTCATCGACCATTTTGTAAATATCTCCTTCCAGGAACCTGAGTTTCTTAGATAGATTCTTTTGTTTGCTTTTTTCTTTAGCTATTTGAAGATAGTATGGGGAAATATCGCAGCCTGTCATAATGTATCCTTGCTCTGCGAGAGGGACAGAGTGCCTTCCTATGCCACATCCGAGATCAAGTACATGTTTGCCCTCTCCAATATTCAATTTCTCGAAAACAGAGGATATATTCCTAGCTTCAATTTCTCCATCCTCCATAAGTTGATCCATTTGTGTACGATACACTTCTGGATATTTTCTATAAAATAACTCTATCCAGTCATCAACACTGCCGTGTTCTTTTTGGGTCATGTTTTCGCTTATTTTTTGAAAGTACGCTCAAATTGTTTCATTAGGACTTCTTGTGTTGGAAGAGGTCTGCTCCCCGCAGGACGTCTGTCCTCTTCTTGGAAGTAGCTATAATGTTTGAGCATTATCTCACACATATGTGGATCTCTTGAAAGCAGGTTGCCTGTTTCTGCATATGCTGCTATTCTACAGCCAGTGCCACAATCGGGTAAGAGCGGGCACTCTCTGCATGCCTCATTGCCCTTAACATCAAGTAAATCCTCAACAGTGATATCCTTGAACTTACGCATCGCAGCACCATTCCATGTCCCTTCTAATCCGTCTAAAAGTATGTTACCTGTATATTCGTAGCCAGGTATTTCCATTAGCCCATTGCACCCTAACAGTCTGCCATCAGGCATAACTACTACTTCATCACGGTAATAATCACAAGCGTATGTACTTGGATCATACATATCCACTTCTTCGTTCTGTTCATTGTATACGCTACATTTTCCATCCCTGAATATATTTCCCATAGAAAGGTGGAAAGGTTTTCCCTCACTAATCCATCTGTCGAATATGCATTTGTATGTGGCGAACTCCTCTTCAACAGATATTGCGTCATGATCCGTTGTGTCATCCTTGTTGTTATCTTTCCAGCGACCTATCCTGTTAGGATAATGTATTTTCCATGCGTCGATTCCTAGCGATTTTATTGTGTCGTACATATGTGGGACTTCATTCTTCGAATTTGATTTTGTAAGAGAAGTGTTAATGCTGACATGCATTCCTGCAGATATAGCAGCCTTTATTGCATCGAGAATCAGCGTTGTATCGGCAACGCCTCTAAATTGTTTATGAAATTCTATTCCATCAAGACTGAATGATATGTCTGGCGTATAGGGTAGGTTTTCAAACGCCTTCAGTTTATTGTCCTTGAGCAATAGCGTGCCATTAGTATTCATGCCGCGTATGTGTATCTTGCGTCTGTTTATTTCTTCCACTAATTTTGCGAAATCTGATCTGCTAGTTGGTTCTCCCCCAGTTATAACAATTGATAATACATTGCATTTCTGGAATTCATCCAAAATTCTGCACATTTTTTCCCAGTCTAGAGGTCTTCCCCAGTATCCTTCTGGTGCGCGCATATAGCAATGCTTGCAAGCGAGATTGCAGGATCCTGTTATTAACCAACAAGCGTTTCTTACGAAGACCTTCGAATCATGTGCTTTATTTATGCCGTTTATTTCCTTTTTTTCAGAGATGACAGTTAACACACCAAGCTTCTGGAACTCTTCTAGATACGCTTTCGTAGGAATCTTCCCATTCACTGCGTATAATTCCGAAAGCGTATGCATGCCGTCGCATTGGGTGAGAAATTGATATTCTTTTTGGGATAATTTAAAAAGATAATCTCCAGAAGAATCATATACACAGAACTTTCCTATATTGCTCCATGATCGAAGCAATGCACTATCATCAAGTCTAGGGTAAATGCCCGTTTCTTGGGCTTCCATAGCATTCACTTATATTGTGGCCTTGGTTTACATTGACCAGTTCTTGTTCTTTTTGGAATACCTTACCTTTTCCAATCTTGTCGCGTCAATTTCGCGTATATCTACCTGTTTCGTTTCTATTTTTTCCATTGTCTCACTCATTCAAAATTCTCTTCTATTAGAAGATTTAAATTCCTCTGTGTTGTCCTTTTTTATTAGGGTAAAATGTTCTTGGATCTATCTGAGAATGTATTCAAGTCTTATTTGTTTAACGGATTAAACGTTTACTCAGATATAATTATGGCCGGCTTTCCTGGAAGAGCCTTAAACTTCTTATCTGAGTTTGTTTCTACAGCATCTAAGACTATTACTTCGTTCATATTTGTGTGATCCTTTATCAGTTCTACCAATGCACTAGTCATCAGTTTTTCAATATTCCTCTCCGGCACATGGGTTTCTCCACCTATGCGAGTAAATATTTTCACTATTTCGCTAGCCTCTTCCTTATGTTCGCCTATAATGTTTGCGTTTGTTGAAAGGGCTTCTCCAATGCTTTTAGGCTTTTGCATGTTCAATCTTGCGACTAGTTCGTATTTCCAATCGTCTGCGATTATTATTGTGACTTTCTTCGCTATGCTTCCCTTCATTATCTTTGTTATTTTGTTTATATCTTCTATGCTTCTATTTACTGCTTCGAATCCTTCTATAAGCAATTTGTTATATGCTGATTCTTCCGGCCATCTCATAAGCGAAATGAATCCTTCTCTACCCGTATTGCGCCACAGTTCTTCAGCAAGATGTGGAACAACTGGAGATATTCCAAGTACAATTTTTTCTAATGCATTGTTTACTACTGCACGGTCCTTTTCTTTCGAGTACTTCAAGTATGTTTCAATGCAATTTAGGTTGTCGAATAGAGCTTTCTGTATTGCATCTCTATATTTGTAAGAGTCGTATAGCACTTTAGCCGTTTGGATGTTCATCTCAATAGTTGAAGCGAACCACTCAGCCAGTAAAGCATCTTTTTTGTCAAGAGTGCCTTCATTGTGAAATGAGTTTGCCTGCTCAAAAACGTCCTTAAATCGTTGGAGTCGACTTGCCATGTTATCGATACCTGCCGCGTTCCAGTCAAGTACCGAATCAAGTTCCCCGGCAGATATGATGAAAAGTCTGAATAAATCGCTGCTGTATTTTTCAGATATGTCGAAAAGGGGTATAACATTTCCCTTGCTTTTTGACATTTTCGTACCGTCCCTTATCACAAGATTATTCAGCGCTATAGATTTAGGCCACAATTCCTTAGGGAAGAGTGCTGCATGTGTGAATATGAAGAAGCTAAGGTGATTATTGATGTGTGCTACTGCAGTGTGTCGCTCGTCAACTGGATACCAATATAAGAAATCGGTCCTCATACTTTCAATCGTCTTGCTTTCGAGTCCAGTTAGCGTTTCGACGTTTTTGAGGCTGCCACGACCAAGAAATACATAATCCCAAAATTGGTCAACAAGCTTTTCTGGGTGTGCGCCTGCAGTTTTGAGCTTGTGTGAAACAACATAAAAAGCCATATATGCTGTAGAATCGCTTAATGGTTCTATTATCCACTTAGGATCAAAAGGAAGACGTGTGCCTATGCCTCGCTCTCGCGCGCAGGGACGTTTCGCAAGCCAGTCGAACGCATCGTTGAACTGCTTCCTATATCTCTCAGGAGTCACTTTTGTTTCGCTAAGAGCTTCTCTAGCTACAGACTTCCACTCCTTGATGGAATAATCTATGAACCATTGACCATCAACTACCGCAACAATCACTTTTGAGCCTGCCCTTGTCTTGACTGGGAGTTTTTCTGCAGCTATATCATAAAATAAGAAATCAGGAATTAATGCGGCATTTTTTTCATTCTGCAGATCTTTACTTTTTGCAGGTGTTGTTTCCAGCATGACGCCACTCGCAACGTCTGAGTTTACTTGTCCATCAGCAAGTTTTAATTCATTATATTGCGCACATGATGCTGTTGGAAATCGCTTCAATATCTCTTTGCCTAGTAGTCTTTCAGTAACTTTAAGATTTTTGCCTTGGTTTGCAAGCTTTTCTACAGATTGTTCTGAAGTAATCAATTTCTTTTGGTTGAAACTTGCAATTACATACGTGGCTTCTGGGTTAATCGTTATCTTAATAGGCTCGCCACTTGCTATATCTGCAGGGCATGTACAGAGTAAGTCTATGTCCTTGCTTACATGTGCTTCAAATGCTGCATGCTCCTTTATCTCTATCGCCAATTCGTCTCCACCAGCTATGTCATCTTCACCAACTGCCTGTTTCTCTTTCACTGCATAAAGTATTGGGTAGGAACCTGTGGTTATGTATCCTTTTTCCTTCAGTTTCCTGAACTGCCAAGAAACGAAACTGTTGTATAACGCATCGCCAGTTGTGAATTTGTGTCTCCAGTCTATGGAAAGACCTAATGCATCAAAATCTCTGCAGATGTTGCTTGCAAAAAAGTTAGCTACTTCAATCGGATTAGCAAAGGACTTTAGCGTATTATCTATTTTTTCTTGATCTGAGAGATAAATTGATACATAGGATTTGTAGAGATTAGTGAATTCTACGTCTCCTTCTTTTAACCTGTTAGAAATACTCTCTATTGGAGAACCAGTTATGTGAAATGCCATTGGGAAAAGTACATTCTTGCCTTGCATGCGTTCATATCTTGCATGCACATCGCCAACAGTATAACTCCTTCCATGTCCTATATGTAGCGGTCCTGTTGGGTAAGGATATGGTACGGTTATGAAATATTTCTGCTTTTTGTTGTCGAGTTCCGCTTCAAAAACTTTCGCGTCCGACCATGCCTTCTGCCATTTTTTCTCTACATCTCGCAAATAAGAAAGGAATTGCGTATTATCTTCTTTCCTACTTACATCCATGCTTTTTTTGATGTCCATTGAATCATCAAATTTATTTTATAAATATACTTTCCGTTCGCCATCTGCTAAATTCATTTTGTACAACTACACACATATTTGGCAGAATACCAGTATAAAGGTATTGTTGCACTAATACGTACCAAATATGCGATGTTTATTTTGATTTTTCGTCCTTGCAGAACATGCGTATCAATTCGGAGAATATCTTGCGCGCTTCCATAAGTTCGGATACTGCAACTCTTTCGTTTGCCTTGTGTGCCCGGTCATTAGGCCCAGGACCAAAATACACGCAAGGTGTTCCGGTCTTTGCATACAATATCTGCCCTTCTCCGTATCCAACAGTCCCAGGGTCGGCATATTCCAACTTTCCTCTGCTTTTTTCTACTGCTTTTTCGAGAACTGTGAGCCTCTTTCTGTCTACGTTAAGGGTTCCTCTATCCAGCATAGTCTTGAACCCTATAACCTGCACTCCCTCTGATTCTGCAGCTTTTTCAACTATTTGCTTCAGTTCCGATGCGTTAAGTGAGTCTTTTGCGTTTCGTATCTCAATCAATGCTTCAGCAAAATCTGGTATTTTATTTGCCTTTTCACTTAGCACCGCGCTACCTTGTGCGTTTCTGCCTTCAAACAAGCCTGCATTTATCGATGCAACATTCAATACGGAATTTCCTAGAAACTCATCAGAATAATTGCGCAATTCGTTTTCTATGTTTGAAATAATCCTAATCATTCCAAGTGACGCGCTTTTTCCTTGTGAGGGTTTTGCAGCATGCGCTGAAACTCCCTTAACCTCTACTTTGACTTCTACTACTCCTCTGTGTCCTCTTCTCATGGCAAGTCCAGGTTCAGGTAAAATCGCGAGCTCTGGAGCTTCATTGCATTCATCTGCAAATTTAGTCATGCCTCTTAGGTAGTATTCTTCGTCAATGTCAAAGACAAGCAACAATCCATCGGTTTTCTTAAAGTCTTTCAGTGCATCGAGTAGTGATGCTATGCCCCCTTTCATGTCGCATGCTCCTAAACCATAAACGAACCCGTCTTTTACCGTTGCATTCAACGGATCTGTGTCCCAGTCGGTTGATGCAGGCACTGTGTCCATGTGACAAACGAACGCAAGCTTTGGTTTGCTTCCGTCAGATGCTACTATATTGTATCTGCCGTCAATTACTTGTTGCTTTTCTAAATCAAGAAATCCTAAGGATTTAATGTAGCTTGTTATGTAATCTGCAATAGCATTTTCGTTAGTACTCTCTGAAACGTAGCTTGGAATTGATATAAGCGCCGAAAGCAGTTTTACTATTCTTTCCTTGTTATCCATTTAATCACGCAGCACTATGCTGAAAAATTTCCTGTTCTGATAATCAGTCACAGCTCCTGGCGATACTTGTAGCTCCCCCATTCGTTCTGCAAACAGCTTCTTGTATATACTCATCATATTCTTGTTTATTGTAGTGAAAACCATAACGTTGGATAATAACGCAGCATCATTAATTTTTGCAGTTGCGAGTGCAGTGCCTATTCCTTTCATCTGATACTCTGGCAAGACGCCCGTTTCTGCACTGTAAAAATATCCGCATTCGTAACCTTTGTTCGCCAGTGCCTCGTCTATTGCAATGAAGCGTTCGTTATCGTTGTTCTTGTTTATTAAATACCCCCAGCTGAATGCAACAGTTGTGTTTTCACATAATGCTACATATCCTACAAAGCCTTCAATTTTCATGACGTTCATTATTTTCTCCTGTACCTTTTCGTTACTGTAGAACCTGTCGAACTTTGAATTTCCACATTTTTTACATTGCCCCTTTGGCACATTAGATTTGCACTTCTCTTTGTCGTTCTCGCCACAACTGTTACAGTAATTCTCTCCACAGCTCTTGCACTTCCATATCTCGCGCCACGGTTCTCCCTCAAAAACGCTTATGTAAGCATTTGCAAGTGCCCCTATGTCGCAATCTTTGCTTATTGGAACTATTTTATAATTGGTCATTGTTATCACTAGTTGATTCAGAATAAACCACGCTGAAAATTTCATTTCCAAAATCGCTAAGACGCGGGGTCTTGTCAGAATACGAAATAATCCCAATACTTTCCAGTACTTTAGAGTTCAATCGCAGTGTAGATATTGGAATACTGTATTCAGCAGATATTTTTGCAAGAAGAGCAGTTACGCATCTGTTTGTGTTTTTACGTATTTCAAAAAGGATGAGTATCTGATTGTTATTCAAGGCTCTGCGTATGAGCTGTCTTAACTGTGCTAGGCTTGCGCCTTCAAATATGGCAGAAGCGCCATAACAAGTTTGTGTTGGCTTGGCATCACTTGCACCTTTCGTAGTAACAGTTATGGTAATCCTGCTATATATTGCTTATGGGCAGGTCAACCTGCTCGTTGTAGCATTATTTGTCTAGAGTATTGTGGAACATTATCGCATTTATAAAAGTAGTTTGCAGGGGGAGGGATTTGAACCCACGAAGGCGCTAAGCCACAGGATCTTAAGTCCTGCGCATTTTTCTGTGGCTAAAAGCCTGACCAGACTCTGCCACCCCTGCTTTTGATTCGGACTTACGCGTACATTGAAGGTCCAGTCGCTTCAGTAGCGTTCTTGTAATCCTCGTGCGAATCTCTTGTTTTCTTTATTATGTCCCTTACTTTCGCTTCTATTACCTTTGCTTCGCGTTCAAGCTCGTCCGTGTTAATATCTATGTTTATTACCTTTTTAAGGTTTGTTATCGCAGTAACAGCATACTTAGGATCCATCGCGGTTGGGTCAACCTGCACTAGCATGTCAACTACAGGTATCTTGTATTGGTAGCTGTTTGCAAGAAGCAGCGCGCTAACTCCGGCGACAACTCCCTCTTCTATTGTCTTTATTCCAGCTTTCTTCAACTTGTCGCTAAGCTCCTCGTTTGTTGATATCGCAAATGCATTGTTCGTTGGCTTTGCGCTAGGCATGCCTCCGATAGATATTACCTGCTTCAATCCCTGCTTTCTTATGAATGCCCACAGTTCGTCAGCAAGAGCGAATATTGCGTTGGTGGGTATTGTAAACTCCGCTATTATGATAAGTATCTTGTAAGTATCGCTTTTGTATATCCTTACTGGAAACATCGGCTTTCCGAAATGGACTGCTGCTATAGGTGGAAAATCGTCGCTTGCTATGTATCCTATGTAGTCCATCTTGAGCTTCTCTATCATGTAGCTGCTCGCCATAGGTCCTACAAGCCCCGCACCCGGAAATCCCTCTATCAGAGTATACCCGTTAAGCTTGTAATCCTTGAACATCTTTATTTGTATCATAGCAATCGATTATCCTATGTAAAAAAGATTTATAAGCTGTTGCAAAACGCCTTTGCAGCTAACCTGCATTTCAAATCTTTTATTAACCTTGATTGCTTACTCAATACAATGTATTCTAAACACATTTTCAATATTGTGCTGCTTATGTTCATAAGCGGATTAGTCAATGCAAGCGCTTGGCACGTCATACACACGAGCAACTACACTAAGTGGGCAATATACAACATCAGCGCTTATCAGCAGAACAGCGTACAGATAGACAACGTCATTAATCAAGTAGACAGCGTAGCGGCGCAATTGCAAAAGGACTTTGGAATTCATTCAGGAATAGTAAACGTCAACATAAGCAGCGGGGGGTGCTGCGGAGGTTCAACATCTAACGGCCAGGAAGGATTGAGCATCGGAGATTTTGCAACCAACGTTTATCTGTGCAGCGGCAACACCTTTTCCGCGTTGAATTGGACCGAGGGTGTTGCGATAGGCGAGCTCGTCAATACATATACTGGAAGCGTAACAAGCGGATGGCCAAGAGACTGGTGGGTTGATGACGTATGGTACTTCCCGGCGATGTCAGTAATACAGAGCACAAGCGAAATAGGCAACACTCGATTCTCTTACATGTGGGAGATGCATGCCGCTGGCGGATGCACCCCCTATCCAAGCCTCAGGGTATTCGAAGCATTCGATAGCGCAAGGTCGCAATACGGATGGAGCGTGTTCAGTGATGCGTTTAGCAACATGACTCTGGACAAGTTCAGCTTTGACAATCTGAGATATGCTAATGGATCGCTAGTTCCGAATCCTTCAGCGCTAAGAACCGAATATGCAATAGCATATCTTTCTGTGAAGCATGACGTGTCGCAATTGTTCGTAAATGGGATAAGCGGAACGATAAAATACAACGTTAACCAGAGTGCGATAAATGTCATCAAGAAAGCGATTCAAGAAATAAACGAGGGTGTTTTGCAAGGCATCGACATGAATTCTGCAATTTCATCCCTAGATTCCGGAGCTTATTCCGAGGCAAATTCGCTTGCCTATTCTTTGCTAAGCAGAGCTAACACCACAGCAGTAAACGTCACAAAAGCAGCAAACACCACAAATGCAACGCAAGAGCAGAAATATCTGGAGTGTTTCTATTCCCAACCTAACGCTACGGGCTTGGGAATGTATGTTGGCAACGTTTTCTATTCTAACGACCAGTCAGCGTTGTTGCTTAAAGGGGCGTATCCGATTAGAGCTGCAATGCCAGAAAACTACAGCTTCCGTTCATGGGTTGCAAGCAATGGGATAGTAATAGCCAATGCCTCCTCTGCAAACACTACTGCATTATTCGAGGGTTTTGGATCAAATGGAATTTGCGCTGGAAGCATAGCAGCTACGTATCTCCTGAATCTTACCGTATTCTCAACAAACGCCATCGGCAGTAACTATGTCAATAATTCAAATGCCAATAGTAAAAACGGACCTAATGTAGATACGTATTTGCTTGCGGTGCTTGCAGCGCTTCTCGTTCTCGCATATGTGCTGAAAAAGAGGTTCTCATTGCACGCAAGCACTCAAACGAAATGAACCTTGCAAATGTTCGATTCAAATTCGACTAAAGACGAACCATATCATGGCATAAAATAAGCATATCCCCACTAATTTACTATGATCGAATGGCTGAAACAGTCTTTAGAGAGAAAAAAGAAAGTCCCACTGGAATAAGTGGCATAGAAGCAACGTGCATGTTCATAAAGCCGGAAGTTGTCGGAGATTCCAGATTGGGCAAGCTATACAAGGAAGTCGCAAAATACTGCAATGAGCAAGAAATAATGATAGTAGGCATGCGCAGGATACCTGCTGATGAAGTAGCAAATAACTTGCGAAACCACTATCTTGTAGAAGAAGGCAAGTTTGAGGCAACAGGCAAAAAGGTGCTCAGAGCATTCGAAACGCAATCGATTCCAAATCAAGAACGTGATGCGCTTCTATCTAAATTCAACCTTAGTGCAGATGATCCATACAGCATAGGCAAATGGGTCATGGAACTTGAGCTAAGGGAATACGCAGGCAAGGAAGAGATATTCCTACTCTTCGCAGGTCCAAACGCAATAAAATCACTTTACGAAATAAGAGGAACATCAGATCCCTTGGATGCAAAACCTGGAACCCTAAGGGCGAAATTCTCCAGCATGCATATAGTTGACATGTTCAGGGGAGAAGGCAAGGCTCTTGACAACATAGTGCACGTGCCAGAGAGCAAGGATGAAGCCTCGCGCTATATTCTGGAGACATTCAACAACACCGAAGACGAGGTAATAGAGAAATACAATAAAAAACTGCTTCTCAGGGTGAGTCGCTGAAAGAAAAAAGAAGCGTATCCAGCAGAATAGAAATGGTTAGT
Organism: Microcaldota archaeon; assembly: GCA_021789155.1. GTDB lineage: Archaea > Micrarchaeota > Micrarchaeia > Micrarchaeales > CABMGC01 > JAJYJW01. The sequence continues at coordinate 16,988 of JAJYJW010000011.1, read as the reverse complement.
GGTTCTAATGTCAAGCACATATTCGTAGAACATACAGGAGAGACGAAAGTGCAAAGAGTGCTTCCGTTTTCCCTTCCTCATCCTTTCAATTATGGCTTCATCCCAGGCACGAAATCTGACGATGGGGATGAGCTCGACATATTCGTGCTGAGCAGCAGGAAAATTGATGTTGGCGAGCTCGTAAACGCCAGACCCATTGGAGTTCTTCTCATGGAAGACGAAAATGGAACTGACAATAAGATAATAAGCGTGGAAAGCTCCGATCAAAATTACACTGGTGTTGACGATATCGAGGATATCGACAAGCAGCTGATGAATACGATTACCTACTACGTGCAGCACAATAAAGACGGCATCGAAGGCAAGTTCGTGAAGATACACGGCACCGGGAATTCATCGAAAGCATTAGATATACTCGAGAACGTGGAAAAAAGCCCAAATTAGGTCAAAGATCCGTATTAGATGGTGTGCAGGGGGAGAGATTCGAACTCTCGCATCCGCTAAAGGAAACGGGTCCTAAGCCCGTCGCATTTGACCAGGCTCTGCCACCCCTGCGCTAGGGATTAATTAGTCAGGATATGTATATATACGTTAAGACCAAAGTAAATTGTGCATTTCGGTGCTTTTGTGATAAATTCTAAATACGTAAGGGATAATCTCGCTGCGATAAAGAAGAGCATGCAGCAGAGACAGTGGGACTACCCTGTTGATAAGATAATGCAGCTTGACGAGGAATGGAGAAAGCTCAAGACAAGTACGCAGGATCTTCAGGCAGAAAGGAACAAAGCAAGCTTGTCGATAGCAGAAATGAAGAAAAAGGGAGAGAACGAGAAAGCGGAAGAGGCAAGGCAGAAAGTCGTAGCGGTAAAGGCAAGCATTGACGAGAGTGAGAAGAAGCTAAGCGAATTGGAGACTGAGCTAAACAAGCTTCTCTGGAACCTTCCAAACATATTGCACGAATCCGTGCCGTATGGTAAGGATGACAATGAGAATACTTTGGTCAAGAAATTCATGGAACCTGTTGAAAAGAAAGTACCGGGTCATGAAGAACTTGGCGTAAAGCTGGACATATTAGACATAGAAAGAGCGGCTAAGGCGAGCGGAGCAAGGTTCTACTATCTTAAAGGGGACCTGGTTCTTCTCGAGCAATCCTTGATAAGGTACACCCTGGATTATCTCGCTTCAAAAGGCTTCACTGCAGTTGAACCTCCATTCATGATGCGCGAGGAAGCATACAAAGGGGTAACAGCTCTTGGCGATTTCGACGAGACCTTATATAAAGTGGTGTCAGGCCCGGAGGATGCGGAGAACATGAGGCTTATCGCAACATCCGAACATCCGATAGCGGCAATGCACATGGGCGAGATAATAGACAAGAAGAAGCTCCCATTGAAATATGCTGGATTGAGCCCTTGCTTCAGGAAGGAAGCTGGATCTCACGGAAAGGATACGAAGGGAATATTCCGCGTCCACCAGTTCAACAAGATAGAGCAGTTCGTTTTCTGCAAGCCCGAAGATTCATGGAAAATACACGAGGAGTTGCTGGCAAACGCAGAGGGAATATTCCAGGCGCTGAAAATACCCTATAGAATAGTAAACATATGCACCGGCGACATTGGCATAGTCGCTGCGAAGAAATACGATCTTGAAGCATACATGCCTAGCCAGGGCAAATATCGCGAAATGGTGTCTTGCAGCAATTGCACGGATTGGCAGAGCATGCGCCTAGACATAAAATACGAGGATCAAGGAGAGAACAAGTACGTTCATACTCTTAATTCTACAGCTGTCGCGACTACGAGAACTATGGTTGCGATAATGGAAAATTACGCAAACGAGGATGGAACCGTTACGGTTCCGGAGGTTCTAGTGCCTTACATGAAAAAGAGCAAGATTGGCTGACGTTGGTTTCGATGAAGAAAGAGTATAAGATGATGAGAGAGCTGAAAAGGCTCAAATCAATACGCGGGTCGGGCACAGAGCTAATTAGCTTGTATATACCTGCGGGAGCGCAAATATCCGACGAAACGAACAGGCTGCGCGAGGAGAGCTCATCTTCTTCAAACATAAAGTCGAAAACCACAAGAACCAACGTTCAATCCGCAATCGAAAAGATAATACAGTATCTAAAGCTGTTCAGGGTAACGCCACCGAACGGAATGGCGGTATTCTGCGGTAACATATCCGATACGCCTGGAAAGGATGACATCGAGCTTTTTTCAATGGAACCCCCATTTCAATTGAAGGTTAATCTGTACAGGTGCGATTCAACTTTCCTTTTAGGCCCAATAGAAGCAGTAGTAGAAGCCAAAGACGTGTACGGGCTGGTGGTTTTGGACGGGAGGGAAGCTACGATAGCCACGCTAACCGGTCCGCAGATACGCATAGTCAAGAAGCTTAATTCGACTGCGCACGCGAAAGTCAGGAAGGGAGGGCAGTCTGCGGCAAGATACGAAAGGATTATCGAGGAAAGCATAGGCGAGTACTATACTCGAATCGGAGACAGCATAAGCGACATGTTTGCAGCGCAAGACTTCAAGATTAAGGGCTTGATAGTCGGAGGGCCTGGACCTGCGAAGGAGGGATTCGTTAAATCAAACACCCTTAACTACAGGATTAAAATCCTTGGAATTTACGACACTGGATACACAGAGGAATATGGCCTTAACGAGTTGGTGGAGAAGGCACAGGATCTGCTCAAGGAGCAAGAGGCATCGGAAGAAAGGAAAATACTCGAAAGGTTCATACAGGAAGTGTCAAGAGGAGGATTGGCAGCATATGGCTATGCGAATGTAAAGAAAGCGCTTGAATCGCGGCAAGCAGACATTCTCATACTCAACAATGATTTGGAATTGTATGATGTTGAATACTCATGTTCTGCATGCGGAAAAACAGTAAGCGAACAGAGAAACGCACCCCCGAAAGGCAAAATATATCATAGCGACGTTGACAAGAACGAGAAATGCAATGGTTCCCTAAACGTAACCGTGGCGAGTGATGCGCTGGAGGTTTTGATAGACCTCGCAGACAAAAGCGGAGTAGACGTAAAGTTCGTTTCCAGCGAAAGCTCCTATGGGAAGCAGTTCCTTATGGGATTCACAGGTGTAGGCGCAATATTGCGCTACAAGTGATTATTCGATAAAGATTTTCCTGTGATCCTCTTTTTTGACGTCGTCTTTCCTCTTTGCTTTTGCCATCCACAAGTACTCCACGGTTTTGGCGCTTGATTTCAACCTTCCAAGTGCCAATGACATGATCAGATCCTCTATAGGAATACCCTCTTTCCTCGTTGCCAACTCGCCTCTGTCATTTTCTATTAGGATTTCCAGTTTCACAAGCATGTCTATTGCGGGATTGCGCACGCTGCCGTAAATCCATTTGAAATTTTCATACGCTTTTTCAAAATGCTTGTCGTCGAATAGTGTTATTATGCTTTCACACACATCTGCGCGCAACTCTCGCAGGCATTTTTTATTTTCGTGAAATGCGACATTGTATCTGCTGTACATGGCAAGTATTTCGTCTTCGATCCTGTCGCATAAGTAGTTGAATGGTTCGAAGTAGCTTATGTTGCTGTTTTTAACGTCTAGCTTAGCGAATCCGCTCTTTATTTCAATTACGATGTTGCCGAGCCTTTTTGAAAAATCTTCTATTTGTTTTGCCTCTTCTCCGTTTCTTTTGGAGTAATCCGGAAAACCTATTTCATTGTTCTTGAACGAATTGCTTATTATCTCGTTAGGCTCCCAATAATTGGAATACGTGACAGCGCCTCAAAATCACGGCAGGAATGCGTTCTCCTTTACCTTCTCGCGTATGTAATCCCCGATGAAAGTGAGTCTTGGACCTTGAAGCGCATCCTGTTCGAGCTTCTTCTTTGTTTTTATCATTATCTCCAATTCCTTTACCCATTCCTTGTGCGCTTTTATCCATTCGTAGTTCATCATTTCCTGCGCTCTTTTCATGTCAAGATCGTTTGCGTTTATGGTTAGTTTGCTAAGGAATGGATACCTGTTGACGTCGCTTAGCGTAACCCCTATGAATCTCGCTTCTGGCGTCGCGATTGTCCTGCCAATGTATGCGAGGTTTATGCTGCCTGTCTTTATTGTCCAGTAGATATACCATCCCCACGCATCAGAATCCGTGAATACGTAAATCGGCAATCCCTTGTCAGCAAGTTTTCTTATTATCCTTCGTACTCCTCTCGATGCTTGTCCCTGCGGAGTTATCAGTATTATGTTCTCCTTCTTCCAGAACCCGTCTTCGTTCAGCCTTTGCCATACTGCGTCCTTCTCAACTACGAGTACGTATTTCGCCTTTATGTCCACGAATTCGATATCGTTGTCAACGTCGCTTGGTATCTGCCATCCGCTTCTTCCCATCTTGCTGCAATCTATTTCCACTTTTTCATTTCCGAAAGTGTCTAGTACGCGCATGTTCCCTGCGAGAACTCCCTTTCTGTTGGCGTTGAGATTCAGGTCTTCTCTCTTCAATCCCATTGATACTTCGAGGTCTTCTATGAGCGGGTTGGATTCTCCTTGTTCGTTGAATATACTTTCGTCAATGTCATCTCCTAAAGAGTACTTTAACTGGTAGAACAATCCTCTTATCGAGGCATGCAGGTTCTCTTTCAGGAACTTGTGGCATTTAGAAGCTATCGCTATAGTTTGCATGAACCTTTTGCTCTGCGAATAATTGAGAAAACTCCTGTCTTCCTTATTGCCGCCAAGCCTGAGATATCCTTCTCGTTTGTCATAGGTTATGTTTGACCTTGTCCTAGTCAATGTGGTGAACTTCGGGTTTGTCCCGGATGAAACGTCCTTTACTATTCCGTGCCCCAGTCCTTCGAGTTTTTCCTTTGAGTTAGTTTCATTATTAGCCATTGAATCCTCTCATGTTCTGTTGCACCACTAACGGAGGTTTCTCCTTGTAGTCAGTGGTTATGTATTTCTTCAGCTCTTTAACGATGAATTTCTTTCTAGTGCTTTCCTTTAATGCGTTCTGCAATACTTCTGCGATATTGCTTACTGGAATGATCTTTATTCTCTTTAGCCTGTCCTTGCTTATGTATATGTCATGCATGTTGCTCTTTGGTATTATGACTTTCTTTATCCCCGAATCAATCGCAGCTTCTATCTTGCTTGTTACGCCGCCAACAGGCAGAACCTCGCCTCTAACTGAGAGCGAGCCCGTCATTGCAACTGTCTGATCTATCGGTATTCCTTCCATTGCAGATATTACGCTGACAGCAACAGACACGCTCGCGCTGTCCCCTTCCACACCGCCTGGGGTTTGGACGAATTGCACGTGAATGTCATAGCTTGCAACATCTCTTTGCATGTGCCTCTTTATGACTGCACTGATATTCTTCACCGCTTCCTGAGCTATCTTCCCGAGTTTGCCCGTTGCTATGAGCTTGCCTTCTGAGCGCGAACTTGCAGGGGTTACCTCAGAAACTATGGGTAGAAGGATACCTGCAGAAAGGAATGAACTGCCGATTACTGCCAATCCATTGACCCTTCCTATCGCATAGCCTTTTCCCGGAGTTACCTTGTAATCCTTGATGTATTCTAGGGTTTCCTCTACGTACTGCGCTTCTATTGGGCGCGCGAGCTGCCTTGCCGCTATAACCTCGTCTTTGCTAACGATTTTCTTGCTCTTCTCTATTGCAATATCTCCTGCAGCGCGTATCAATCCGCCGAGGTCCCTGAGAACCAACGTGAGCCTTTTCTTCCTTCCGCTTCTCCTTCTTGCTTCCTCTACTATCTCCATGCATGCGTCGTAGCTGAAAGGAGGTATCTTGCCGTCTTTCTTCACTTCCTGCGCTATGAATCTTATCAGTTTGTCCTGGTTTTCTTTGGTGTCCGGCATCGAAGACTCCATGAACACTTCGTAACCGTATCCTCTTATCCTGGAACGAAGCGCAGGATGCATTTTCTGGATGTCTTGCAGGTTCCCAGCGGCAACAAGTATGAAATCGCACGGCACAGGTTCTGTCCTTACCATTGCGCCAGAGCTAAGTTCGCTTTGTCCCGTTATGGAGTAGTTCTTCTCCTGCATTGCTGTGAGAAGTTCCTGCTGCGATCTAGGATCAAGATTCGATACCTCGTCTATGAACAATACGCCGTGGTTTGCCTTGTGTATTGCTCCGCTTTCAACTCTCAAATGCGGCGGGGTTCCCAAGCCTCCAGATTGTAGTGGGTCGTGCTTGACGTCACCGAATATCGAGCCTGCCTTTGATCCGGTAGCGTCTATGAACGGGGCATGTTCCATGCCAGTATTATCCACTATCAGCTTTGGTTCCGAAGTGTCGAACATTCCTGGAAGTATTCCTGCGCGCTTAGTCAGGGTTCCAACGAATAGCATCACCGCTCCGAATATGAATATTCCAAGCATGAACGCAGCGAGAACTATCGGCTGATAGCCGTGCAGCAAGTCGGTAAACGATACGAGGAAAAGTATAACCGCAGCTATGAGCACTATGGGTATTATCGCATTGCCCTGAGGTGCGGAATCAAGTCTTCCCTTCATCTTTTCCTTTTGTATTATCTGCCTGCCCTGCCCGTCTCCTTTTCTCGCGTCTGCGGTTTCCTGGGGGTAGGTCTTCACCACTTTTATCAGAGGCTTGTTTTCGTCGTTCGCGTTCTTGAACGTCAAAACGTCCTCAAGCGCTGCACTTGGGAGAAGTTCCGCCATCGCTTGAGCAAGCATGGTCTTCCCAATCCCGGGTTCTCCGATTAGCAGCACGTTTCTGTGCTGTTTTGATGCCTTTTTTACTATGTCTACTGCTTTTTCCTGCCCGATGATCTGATCTATCGTCTTTGCAGGTATTTTCAAGTCGTCAGTAGTCTTGAATTTCATAGCTTCTATTCCTCTATTCAACCTTATAAAGCTTCAGCACAGCTATTTGCGGCAGAGGCTCTTCCTTTACGTATACAAAATCATTTCGTTATCTTGAACGTTTTTACTTTTTCGTATAGCTCTGCTGCAGCCTTGTCGTTTTCGAAGTGCTCCCGTATTGGTTTTATCCTCTTTTCGAGCTCATCAGTTACGTATGCCTTGAGATCTAGAGGGTGTACTTTCCCTTCGGAATATGCCTTTTCCAATTCAGCATAGGTTTCGAATTCGATGTCTCCGCCGAACTTCTCGGGTCTGCTTATGCGTATTGCAGCATCGGAATCTCGAGTTATTATCAGGTCAACGTAGTTCAGCAACGGGTTTCCCTCTACTATCTTCTCTGGGCAGTATGCCCCGCTTATTTTGGCTTTCAGCTGTTCGTACGTATCGTGTACGTATATCGCGCTGGTTGGATCGGATTTGCTCATCTTGAACTCGAAACCACCATCTTGCATAGCAGCCTTATCCATGCCTTGTGGCATTCCCTTGAGTCCTAGCACAAGCTTTCTGTGCGCGGCAACGGGCTTTTTCCATCCGTATTTGTCTGCTGCTTCCATCGCCAGAACATTTGCCTTTCTCTGGTCCATCCCCATGTAGCAAAGCGAAACGTCCATGTCGAATATGTCGTTTGCCTGCATCACTGGATAGAATATTTGCGCAGCCGATATAGAATCTCCTTCTTTCCTGCCCATTATGGTTATCGCCCTCTTGACTCTGTCCAGCGTCGCGGCTTTTCCCACCTTGAGGACGCGTTCCCAGTAGCTGAAGTTCTGCATGAGGTCTTTGGCCCATATTATTTCCACTTTGCTAGGGTCTATTCCCGCGCCTTTCCAAACCTCTATGAAATACATTCCAACGGTTCGTATCTTGTCTATGTCTCCTTCTACCTTGTTGTTGATGAACGCGAAATAGTCTGCGAGATAAAGCTTCGCTCGCATCCCTATGCCAAGCATCTTATTCACATTGGCTGCGAACGGCAACGCGAAATGAATTGGGGCTATGCCTGAAGGTTCGAATCCATCGTACATTATCGGATGCTCTTCGGTCTCGAACATATGGCGCAATCCCTCTTCTGTAAGGATTTCTCCAGCTGCTCGCCTTATTACTGCCATCTTAGATTCAACATCCATTTAATCACCTATCTCTCTCGACGTATTCTTTTAATGGTTTTGTTCATGTTGCATTAATTGAGAATCTTGCTTACTTCATCTGCATGGCTGCGCAACGATCTGGAATATTCGGTGTAGTTCTTCTGCGATTCCGGCTGGAATCTGTTGTCTCCGACGAACAGCTTCAACCCCTTCATTATCTCGGGATAGTTCTTTTTCAGTTCGTCGAACATCTGCAGCGCTATCTGCTTATATTCCCAGTGCGCTTCCTTCGTGCTTCTCTGCTCTATGATGAAAATGGCCTCGGCAAGGCTCATCGTCATTTTAAGCGTTGCCTTGGTTGCCATTGGCATGAGGAGCTTAGCCTCTTCCCCATATCCCAGTTCGTTGAGAAGCTTGGTGCTTTCGCTCACGTGTTCAAAAGCATCCTTTATTATGGGCATTGCGTCAGCGTCTTCGCTTATCAGTTTAGGGAGTATGTATTCGTTCTGCGTTATGAAATGCGTTTTGGTCGCAAGCCTGTGCCTTATCAGGTCGCGCATTGTTCCAATATCTACTTTTATCTCGAAACTCACTTTTGTTGCAGCCAAGGCGCTATCGGTGAATTCGTCCCACTTTCCCTCTCTGTTTTGCGATATGGAGAGGTATTCGAGCGCCCTCTTGTCGTTTTCGGGACCGCCGTAGTAGTTCATGTCCCGTCCAGAAATCCAATATGCTATAGTCGCAAGCATCTGGCCTTCTGTTTGCGATGCCTCTCCTATAAGCCTGGCTTCTGCGGTCGTGCCAGACCAGTTTATCATGAAGTTAGTGTTCAGCCAGTGCCACTCGTGAGCCTCGTCTATGGAAACCACCTTTCTCGTCATCTTCGCAATCTCCTTGTCGAACTGATCCGCATTCATGTGCGCAGACAGCGATGGCATGTTTTCCCTGCAAACGTGCGCGAGCAAATCAGCAACCTCGATGTTCGTCGGGTTGCCCGTCGCATATAGCTTCTTCGTCATGCTTTCGAAGGTGCGCTCGCTGTCCGAGAAGAACACTATCGTTTTTGTGGCAGTAGGCAGAAGCGCACGCGTGTAATCCCTCACGCTAGGGTAAATCTTGTCCCGCAGTTCGCTTTCCGTGGGCTGTCTCCCATTCTCCTGCTCGAACTTCGCGACGTACTTCAATGAGATTATGTCGAAAGCCTTGTTGTGCGTGTCGCAGATTTTCGAGAGTGTTTCCACGTATGCTCTCATCGCGCGTTCCGATTTCTCTTCGCTTCCGCCGCTTTTCGGCAGAAATTGCGGCACGTACATCTCCTCGAATTTCACGTATCTGGTTGATCTTTCCTGCGATGCGTTGAACATCTCCATCTGCATGAGCATTACATTGTGTATTGGCGTCACCAGCGCTATCATCGCATGGGACTGTTCGCTTATGTTCCTGGAACCCAGGTTCTCCTTGATCCTGTACAGGCTTGCCCTAACGTTCTTCTCAAGCGCTTCAGGTTCATTCTCCAATGCCTCTCCAACGCTTATCGAAGTGTCGGGATACAAGCCGCTGAACATGTCGTCGCTCTTCTGCATCAGCCTGTCTCTGAGCATGTCTCCAGGTTTCGGGCTTATCCTGCTTGAGGAGCTTACATCAAGCAGAGCAAGAGCCTCTGTATGCGGCAGGTTCTTGAAGAAAATAGCAGTATGCGTCTTGTAATCGTATACTTTGTAGAATCTTCTCTCATCAACTTCCATGCCCTCTGTGCCCACTGCCTTTTCTTGCGCTTCCATGGCAAAACCTTGGTGTGAATAAGCATGGCTCGGTTATAAAACACTTATCCGAAAGCACGTTGAAGCGCGTATTCCCAATTAGAACGCGTTACCTCTTTGCGTACAGCTCTGTTATGAACTTTGCCACGTCCGTCACTTTCATGCTCTGGAGCTGAGTTGCATTGGGATAAGCGCCGAATATGCCAAACTTGGTATGATCGCCGCTTTTGAATAGTTCCGGCTTCATGAACCTGCTATTTTTGGAATAGTATTTGACATCTACTATGTAACCCTCTCTAGCCTCGAACATTATATCGGGTGCTATGAATGAGGTTTTCCTTCCGTAATACTTTTCCGCGTCTATTATGTCGGTAAAGAGCCTCTTCCCGTCAGGGCATTTCTGATGTGACAAGCTCCTCATTATCTCTTTCTTGAGCTCGCGTTTCTCGCCATTCTTCACTATCCCGGATTTAAACCTCGAATCGTTTATCCATATGGTCCCGACAGTCAAATTGGAGATTGCTGCGAACGCCTTTGTCTTGTGCATGTCCATGTCCATAAGGTGCACGTGCGTGTATTCCTCTCCAGAAGCGTTTGATGTGGCAGCGGAGAACAGCCTGAATATTTTGCCCTTGACCCGATGTGGCAGCTTGTCATATACCCTTCGCAAGCGCGTAGTGAGAAGTTTCTCCCTTATTACGTATCTGAACGAATCCTTTTTGTTAGGGGTCGCGCTTTCATTATTGCCGGAAACAGCTCCCCTGAACGTTATGAAGCCTTCATCGGCAAGCATCGCGTTAATCAGGAATTTACTTGTAACTGGCTGTGCTCCGTGATCCGAAACGAGCAGCACCGTCCCGTTTTCGTCGCTTGCTCTTGCCATGACGAATCCAAGGAATTCGGATATCCCTGAATAAACCTTCTTCAAGTATTCCATATGGTCTACTCTGTTAAGCGTTGCATGTTGCATACGATCGGTTTCGGTGAAGCATACGTATACGAAATCATAGCTGCCTTTTTCTATGAGTTCCTTAGCAATATCTGCCCTTGCCCTCACGCTCTTTGCGAATTCACGTGCGCCTTCGTCTACGCTGATCTTGTTCGACTTCATGTCGCTCTCTATGTCCGGCTCCCCATGAAAACCATGCTTGTCCATCAACGCGTCGATATTTTTCCTGTTGGATTTCGCCTTCAAAGGAAATCCGCTAATCATGTCTACATTGTTTCTTCTGCTTAAGTTCACGTCAGTTGCCGGGGTGATTATTAACGATTTAACCCCCTGTTCTGCGAGCTTCTCCCAAAATGGTGGAAACCTCTGCGAATCATAATACACCAGATCTGGTACGTATTCTTCCTTCATCACGAAAAAGTCCGGAACTCCATGTTCGGAAGGCTTCAATCCGGTATATATTGACGGCCAGGCAGGTCCGGTCATTGGGGGCATGGTAGATTCCAATTCAACTATCTTGCCCTTTTCCATGAACCTCTTAAAAGGTGCGAACTCCTCATGGCTCGCAAGAGCCTTTATTACCCATAGAGGCGCAGAATCTATTCCTATTAAGTAAACCTTCCTGCGTTTTTCCTTTTTCATCGTAGTCTATGCAAATCTAAATTTTATAAAATAGATGTATACGTATCCCTTTTTATTGTTGTCCAAATTATTATATTCATGTCTTACAAGACCTACCTTACGCTAATTGTGCCGGCAATAACTGCGTTCATAGTGGCGTATTTTGCCGTTAAGTTTGTCACCTATTATTTCAAGGATTCTGGAGTTATCGCAGAGGACAAGAACAAGAAAGGCAGACCGATACTCGCAACCAGCGGCGGAGTTCCGGTGGCGTTCGGCATAATAATAGGAATATTGATGTATGTGTTTGGAGGTACATTCATATTCCTTCCAATAATAGATACGAATGCGCTGCTATCAGTTGCACTTTCTATAATGCTGATAGCATTCGTGGGATTTCTTGACGATATACATGTAACTGCAAGAAGAACATTGACAACGGGCATAAAAGACATAAGAAAGGGATTGCGGCAGTGGCAAAAGCCGGTTCTCACTGGTCTTGGCGCATTGCCGCTCATGGCGATAAACGTCGGAGTAAGCCAGATAAACGTGCCGTTTTTCGGATTGGTGAACTTCGGCATAATCTATCCTTTGATCATAATCCCTCTCGAAGTAATTTTCGTGTCTAACGCATTCAACCTGCTCGGCGGTTTCAACGGTCTCGAATCCGATACCTCTTTGGTAGCATCGTTCGGCTTGCTGGTTTATACCACATTCTTCGGGACGAGCATTGGCGCGCTGCTCTCGGCATTGCTATTCGCGTCCATACTCGCTTTCCAGCGCTTCAACAGATACAAGGCGAGCATACTTCCCGGAGACAGCTTCACGTATTGCGTTGGCGGCGCCCTAGCTGCGATAATGATAGTCGGGAACGCTGATGCGTTCGGAGCCGTAATATTCATACCGTGGATAATCGAGTTCCTACTGCACGTTAAGGGCAAATTCAAGACAAGCGACCTTGGCATACTTCAGAAGGACATGACAATCAAGGCGCCTTACGGCAAGAGGATATACAGCCTTACTCATGTCGTGATGAACATGAAGAAAGTAAAGGAATACGAAGTGCCAATTTACATAGCTGCGTTCGAGGCGCTATTCGTAATCCTCGGGCTGATCATGAAGATATATGGAGTGCTCTGAAACGTATGCACTCTTTTATTCTTTTCTGCTGCTAAATAATGACACAAGGAAGGTTTTTTCATGCTGGTTCTTGACAGTTTCATAAATAGTTTGGTATCCGAAGGTCTGGTGCTCATCAGCATACTACTTCTGTTATTCGTAGTATTCAGACTCGGAAAGTTCATGTTTCAAATAGCAGTAGGTTTTGTCATAAACAGCGTTCTAGGAGTGGTAGCCATACTGGTGGTAAATTACGTGTTCCTTCTCGGAATACCCCTGTCGCTTCCGATAATCGCATCTACAGTCATATTCGGACTTCCTGCTGTAGGGGCTCTTATAATACTAAAACTTGGCGGCATAGCTTTGGCATAAATCTTACACTGCCAATTCTACGTCGTCTTTTTCCACAGTTTTCCTGTTGGCGTGTGCGGCTAGTCTTGTAGCTTTCTTTGCTACCGAATATGCGAACTTGTTGATTACGTTCGCAAATTCGATTACTGCAGCATCGCTTATTCTAGTAGCTCCTCCTTCCTTGAGCATCCTCCTTGCTATCGATTTTGGCATGGGCAAAATACGACCTACTTATTATCCACGGTGAAATCTACCGTAACGCTCTTGCTTACCGTGAAATTACCTACATGAAACACCTCGTTGGCAATATTAGACGTGCTGCCCGCTAGAGCGTATGAGTAAGGATAGAATACCATGCTAGAGCTTACTGTTACGTTGCCTACGCTGATAATTCGCCCATTCGCCACCTGTATTGCTTGATTAGTGGCATTTGCCATTGCTATGTTGAGTGCCCTTAGCATCGTGGAATTGAAGGTGTCCGGAGCTAGCGCGGCCTGCACTCCCTGTACCTGCACGTCCTTTATCGGCGCAAGCATCATGAGTAGTTCGTTTATTCCGCTAGTGTTGTACATCGATATCGTAAGATAGCTGCTCGCGTAGAAGAACGACGAGTTCTTGCACAAAGCGCTTACGTTCTTGAAGCTGCAGTTTCCATAGTAGCCACGAGATACGGAATACGAGCTAGAGCTCAAGGTTGCCATGAGCCCGCTGTTCTGCGTTACCGTATTATTCAGCGCGTTTATGCTTGCACTAAGGTTGCTTACCGCAGAACTTGCATTTGTTCCAGTAGCGTTTGCGAACACGCTAATGATCATCTTGTTTGCGTGTATCGACGAGCTGCCCGATGCGCTAACCAAAATGTGACTATGCACTTCGTCGCTTCCGAATCCCCGAGAAATTGCAAAGTTGGCAATTGAGATTATGATTGCCACTGCCGCAATTGCTATTGCGAGTGTTGACATGTCTTTTTTCACAATACCACTACTATTTACAATTATCATTCAATATATAAAACATATGCACGATGGCTCAGAGCGAAATGCAAACCGCATTGCGATAAGGGATATGCAAATAGACGATGCAAACGCTATATTCTGCATAATACGCGACATTTACAAGGAGGATAAAACACCCTTCTTCTTCGATAGCATGCCGGATGAAAATGAGATAGAGGGCCTGCTTGCAACTAAGCTTGAGCTTTCAAGAGAGGGCAAATGCATTGATTTGGTTGCATGTGATGGCCAGAGAGTAGTCGGAGAGGCCGAGCTCGTGCTGAAAGAGGAAAAATGGTACATAGGTATGTTTGTCGACAAGGCGGTTAGAAGGCTCGGAATAGGAACTTCTTTGCTTAACGAACTCGCAAAGCGCGCCGCGAAACTGGGCATAGCGAATGTTTACGCGGAAGTTATTAAATCGAACGAAATAGCAATTTCTTTCTTTGAGCATAACAACTTCGAAGAATGTGCTGTTCAGGGTGGCAAATCAGTACTACTCAAGAAATTATGAATGCACAGTGTAGTTCGCTACTGCGTTTCCTCCGTGCTGCGTTATCGCAACATATGTGGAGTAATTGGAGTTCTTCGCGCTGAAGTTCGTCAACCAAACAGAGTCATAAGTACTATTTTGTATTGTTATTGAATTGTAGAATTGTGCGCTCGTAGTTACGTTGTTAAATCCGAACGTCTTTACAAGTTCATTTACCTGCGTTATGTTGAGCGAGTAAGCCCTTGTAACAGCAACCGGTCCAGATACAACTAGATATGTGCCATTGGTGTTGAATCCGAATATCGTGCAGTTTGCAGTATAAACGTTTTCCACCTGATAAACCAGTTTGTACTTAGGATAATCAAAAGAATAAACAGCATAACCCGGGCATGGGCTGTTAGGTTCGTTTATAACTGAGGCAAGTATGTGCCAGCTTCCCTGAAATGTAGAATTGCTTTCATTGGTTATGTTTATTATGGCTCCGGGAAACGTAGTTTTGAGGTAGCTGTATACTGTGTTTGCAGCATACGCTGCGCTAGTTTGCTGCGTGAAGCCGCCCTGCGCGAAGTCATATGCTACGCTTATCAATATCGCGACTATTATCGCGCCTATTACTGTCTTCACTAGCAAATCCATGATTAGTAATTACAACGCAAGTAATTAAAACGATGCGTTTTCGTTGTCATCTTTCTGGGAGTCGCCGCCTATCGAACTGAGCCAGTCATCGAATGTTCTTTCGAGCTCCTGCGGCGCGTCATCCTCGTCGCTGTCTTTCTGCGTTGCTTCTTTTGAGGTCGGCGCTTGCGCTTCACTTTTCTCGTTTTTCTGAGGTTCGTTCACCTGTTTGCCGTTTTCCTTTTCCTCAACTTGCGCGTTTCCTATTAGCTTTCCAGGAGGTTCGCTTTCGTATTTATCTTCTTTAGGTGCTGGCTCGCTCTTCTCTTCCTTCCTTGTATCGTGTTCGTTGTAGTTGCGGCGCATTCTGCTTACTTCGAGTTTGTCGTTAATCACGAGTGCAACGTACAATACTACTATGGCGCCTGCTATCATGAGCAAGGTGTTCGGATTCAGATTGAGGTTGATTGCAGAATTGCCCTGCTGCGGTGCCTTAACTTCGAAACCTATCGCGCTCTTTATGGAGCATATCCTGAATAGATTGCTTGCGTTGTTCGAGAATGAATAAGCGCTAGCTACGTAATTCGACGCGCTTTTGTTGTTCCATGATTCCGGATTGAACGATTTCAGGGCATTTGCGTATCCCCGTATGTAAGAATCGTATCCAGTACCGTTGGAAAACGAGCATCTCGATAAGCTGTCGTTATTCGCTGCTACTGATTTTGTCACGTTGCTTATCAGAGAGTGGGCGTATTCAACGCTGCCGTAAACTCCGCGCGCATACGCCACGAAATCGGAGTAATTCTTGTACTTGCTGTTTATCGTGTAATTAGCTTTCGAAAGCTCGGTATAAGCGTTCCCGAGTTTGGAATTGAATATGTCGTAAGTGGCATTGTACAAGGTTTGGTTTATCCCGTTCAGCAGATCCGTTGCGCTTTGGGAGCATATCCTGTTTTGGTTGCAGTAGAACGAATAGGTGTCGCTCATGTTGGAATACTCCCTGTAGACATTATTGTATAAGCTAGATACTGCGCTTTGCTGCTGCGTCAGATAATGCAGAACGGTGACGTTGATTGCTTCAGAATAATGCACTTGGGGATAAAGTTGGCTAACCAGACTGAGGCTTATGTGTTTTTCCATAGTTCCATTGCCGTTCATTACCTGTGCGGGCTGCAGCTGCACGTAACAAGTGGTGGCCGAGCCATAAGCTGCAACGCACGCTTCCCCATTCATCCCCTTTACGCTTATGAAGTCGTTGGTCCCTTGCGATGCGTATACGCTGAAGTTGCCGAAATAAGGGTTAGGTGGAGTCGAAACTACGAAATTTATTGTCATGTTCGCTCCATCAGGGCAAATGAAGGTGCTTGCGTTGTACTGCTCGCAATTCGTCCCGCCTGTTCCTAGTGCCGGGGAAACGTAAGCAGCACTAGCAATGCCTGATATTAGTAACACTGTAAGTATAACGTTTAGATAGGAATTGCCCATGGTTTGTAACCCTACTAACACTATCCATTTTATTCGTTCTTATATTAAAAGGTATTCTCTGCAAGGCAATTTACCTTAACGATAAGGCAAAATCAGTTGATTATTTCAATCAATTTCGTTTATACGTGCAGAGCGTAAGTATTCCTGTAAACCTTCCTGCCTCGCACCAAGCCGAATAGAGTATATGACATTGTGGGTTTTATCTTTCTATGTGAGAAATATTCGTTTGCCAACCTCTTGCTGCTTATGTATGCGTCTATGCCGTTGTCCATCTCTTCCAATTTGGATATGAAGCCGCCATTCTTCTCGAGGAACCTGTTCATCGCGTTCAGTATCTTCTGTGCCTTTTCCATGTTTCCTCTCAATTGAACCACTGCCTCGTAGTAGCCTCCGGCTTTTCGCGTGCACGATTCGCACGTTATCATGTGCTCTTTCAATACCATGGTTTTCTTTATTCCATATATGTTGTCGTCTGGTTTGCTAACTAGAAGGTCTATGCTCCTGTCACCTATCCCCTCCACGTTTACATCAAGTTTCTTCATGATTTTCTGCACCGCAAGCTCTATGTTCTTGGTTGTTTTCTTGACCCAGGAGTCGCCTATGAGCAGTCTGCCGCAT
>JAJYJW010000010.1 GCA_021789155.1 Microcaldota archaeon | reverse complement strand
GATCTTTATTACATGGCTATGGCGACCGTTAGCATGGATGCGGTGGAGCTGCAACAAGGCATACAGACAAAACTTGACATTGAACAGTTGATAAAGGAGCCCACCTGGAGAGAAGTTTTGCTTGACCTAGTAGGCAGGGAGAAGCTCGACCCATGGAACATAGATCTGATAGAGATAGTAGATAAGTACATAGGCATAGTAAAGAACATGAAAATGCTTGATCTAAGAGTGCCTGCGAATCTTATATTAGCAGCATCTATTCTTCTCAGGTTCAAAAGCGACATGCTCAAGATGGAAGAGGAAATAGAGCAGGATGATAATCAGCAGGTGCTTGAAGAAAGGCAGCATGTTGAAGTTGAAGAGCTGGGATTCAGGGCTAGATTGCCGCCTAGAAGGAGGGTTACGCTTAATGAATTGATGAGTGCGCTTGAGGAAGTGATGGAGATAAAGGAAGTAAGGCAAAGCGCATTGGTCGAAGAACCCATAAACATACCGATAAACATAAACCCTGTAGACATAGAAGAGGAAATAGAAAACGTATATGAAACCATAAAGGGAAGCTTGGATTCTTCGAATATGACAACGTTCTCGAATTTGTGCAATAAGGCCCCGGATAACGTGCTTCTCGGGATTTTCGTCCCGTTGCTTCTGCTTGCTCATCAGGAACGCATTTTCCTTATGCAGGAGAAGTTCTTCGATGAAATTCTTATAGGAATAAAGAACACATGATTTAAATGGAAGAGATAGACAACAAAAAACTCATAGAGGCCGCGTTATTCATGTCGCAAACCGCATTGGGGGTAAACGAACTCATGAGCAGCACAGGGATAATGAGCCCAGGCATAGTGGAAAGATTGGCAAAGCAATTGGTAGAGGATTACAAAGCTTCAAACAGCGCAATGCAGGTTCTTGAACTCAATGGCAAGTACATGTTTTCCCTTAAGGAACCTTATGCGAGCAAGGTAAGTGGATTGGCTTCGGGGCCTGACATAAGCAGGGGAGCATTGAGGATACTGGCATACATAAGCAAGAACGATGGCGTACTCCAAAGCAGCATCGTGAAGCTGTTTGGGGAAAGCACTTATGCATACATGAAAGAACTAGTAGACAGCGAATTCATAGACGCAAAGAAAAAAGGGCGAACGAAGGAAATACACACTACGCAGAAGTTCAAGGAGTATTTCAACGTATGAATTACTCTATTCTGATTTCGCTTTCCTTTCCTAATTTCTGAATCTTAGCAGTCACTTCCAAAACGCCATCCTTAAACGAGGCTTTCACGCTCTTCGGAACTATTGAAGAAGGCATTGGTACAGACCTGAAATAACCAGAACTTCGCCTTTCCTTGTAATAGAAGTTCTTTCCCTGATGCTCTCTCTCCGCGCTTGATTTCGCGCTTATAGTTATCGAATCTTCGGTTGCCTTTATGCTTATTCCATCCTTGTCTACTCCCGGAAGATTCGCCTTAAGCACGTACTTGTCTCCATTTCTCGCAAGGTCTATTTTCATAGAATCCTGCCCGAACATCGAACGCATCAATCCATGACGCATGCTTCCGAAATCTGGGAACTCAAAAAATGACTCTGGGAACATCTCATTGCTAAATAGAGATATTGTTCCGGTATTCTTTGCTTTCTTCTCCTTCTCTTTAGCCAACCTATTCACCATTAATACTAAACACTTCTGATTTTTACGCCTTTCTAAGAATACGTGGGATTCTGTTCTTTTATCCCTTCCGCATTGTTCGCGTACAACGCGGCCACGAAGAAGAAAGACGAGAGCCTATTCATGTAAGATATGATGTGGGTGTAATCAATTTCAGCGCTATTCTGGGCTTTTGAAGCCGCGATTATGCTTCTTTCAGCGCGCCTTGCCACTGATCTGCACAAGTGGAGGAATGCTGCCTGCTCCGATCCTCCTGGAAGTACGAATTTGGCGAGTTTTGGGAACTTGTCGCTCATCCTGCTTATGCCTTCCTCTATTGAAGTAGTATCAGATGCGACTATTCTTGTTTTAATTAACGAGGAATTACCGGAAGCGAGAGTTGCTCCAAGAGTAAACAGCTTGTCTTGCACGCTTTTCATGTCATCTTTAAGTGTTTTATCTTTTACGTGATGCAATGCAACTCCTATGCAGCTATTAAGTTCATCAACATCCCCTATTGCCGCTATTATGAGGCTTGATTTTGGGATTCTGCCTTTTCCTATGATCGAAGTTTCACCTTCATCCCCCAACCCTGTGTAGTATGCTGACATGATAGGAAATTGAGTGAAAAATATAAAGCACTTTTCAATTATTTCCATTTCAGTGGTATCTGTTTATAATATAAACCGAACATAATATATCCCGAAAGGGCCTGTAGTCCAGTGGTAAGACGTTACCCTCACACGGTAAAGAGCGGAGTCCGATTCTCCGCAGGCCCACCACCTAATTTACTGCAATGCGCAATTGGGAAAAGAAAATTAAATTTGCGCTGAGTTTTATGCATATGCAACGCACAAAACATGAAAAAATAAGGCCTGTTGCATTGTTATACGAACTGCGCATGGCAGTATCTGAAATCCTTAACAAACGGTTTACCGAACGTATCGATCACAAGGCATTTAGGCCGGACCAGAAGGTGCTTGCTATCTGGGCGGAAGACTGCGCTAAGCGCGTGCTTCCCTATTTCGAAGAGAGCTATCCAAATGACGAGCGACCGAGAAACGCCATTTATGCGCTTCATGAATGGGTAAGAACAGGTAAATTCAGCATGGCAGTGATACGCAATGCTTCGCTTAGCGCACATGCTGCGGCAAAAGGCAAGCACCATGCAGACGCGGTTTTCGCCGCGCACGCTGCAGGACAGGCAGTTGGAACTGCGCACGTAGCGACGCATTCTTTTGGAAGTTCGATATACGCAATAAGGGCGGTGGCTGCGCATACCGGCAATATCGAAGACGGACTCATTAAGGAACGCAACTGGCAATTGAAACGTCTACGGCATCTGGTTAAAAAAATGCGCACTGGTTCTTAGCAAACACGTGCCTGGGGCTTTGCCTTTTGACGTATATTGGCAAAATCTTTTAATAGCGATTCCAACTGAATAATCTATTTTGTGATCGCATGAAATTCAGAAGGCTTGATGTGGAACAAGTTATGGTGAACGCCTCTAATGGTAATGAGACATGGGAAACGCTTGCGAGGATAGAAGAACGGAACATAAACCTGAACAATAATAAAAGACTGTCAACTTACGAAATAAGCACGCACAGCATCAAAATGGCTGACATACTTCCGGGAAACGAAACGCATGCATTGGATGGCGCGAGCGAATACGTAGCATGGATGTACAAAACATCAAAATCTGGAAACAATATGTTAAAATGGAACAACATGCTCAGCGATATAAAGGTGGAGCTGCACCAGATGGAACGTATGCATTTGGTGGAAGCGAACATCGCCAGGAAAACCGGCGATATGAGTATGCTAATAAAAAGCCTTACAGAAGATGAGGAGGCGAAGATTCTGCTTTTCAACCTCGTGCTTTCAGATTACGCATACACCTTTCTTGAGACGCGCCAAACATCTCCAGAAATTTCTGAAGATGAACCAGTAATAGACAGGGAGGCATTAAGCTTCGAATTGGCAAAGAACTCCGAACACGAGCAGGAGGACCTGGAGTATTTTGAAGAAACAGGAGTATTTCCCGAACGCGACGTAAGCGATGAAGACTTAGACAGCACGATAGCAGAATTGAGGCTTTTGTATGCGATAAAAAAGTCGAAGCTTACTGAAGACAAATACGTATCAAGGTTGTACAAACTTATCCTTGATTTCACCTGGGACAACAGCAAGCTTCAGAGAAAATATGATGAGGAAACCGCAATATTCGAAATGTCGACAGATTATATCTACATGATAGCAAGCATGAAGCCTTTCAAGCGCCCAGAGTAGCAATTTGCATTGCCACTCTTATTCGCATTACCTGTATATGGTTGCGTGCCCCGCGGTGAACGCGAAATTCCCGTTGCATGAACTTTGGTTCTGGAATTCTATTTGCATCGAATTTGCGTTCAACATCTGCACTAGGAATCTTCCCGCTACTGGAGATGAGTAATTCGCTTCAAAACTGTTCATTAACGACGAATAACAATATACGTGTCCGTCTGCAGTTACGCCGCTGAAGTTCCTGTTGATGAAGCCCGAATTCTGCGGAACAAAATAGTCTATTACTGCTCCAACTCCTGGAATTGCCGCGAGGTTGCCTATGGAAAACATTTCGATGTTAGGCAGTATGTTATCGTGAATCAGAGCAACAGCATCGCCTTCGTTAGTGTATGGCGCAGATGTTCCCTTAATGAACCAGTTGCCCTGCGCAGAGCCTATAACATCTTGGTCGTTTATGCCGCACAAAGGAAGAACTGTTCTGCTTACTCCGAACATTCCCAATTTCGAATACAACTCCTGTTGAATGCTTGCTGGGAAGTAATCTATCGGACATGCAGCATGCAATCTATCGGAACTGTATTTTGACGCGTTCGCGTATACGAGTTCTGGTTTGGAGTAATCGTTTGCCCCAAGATCCATAGCCTCAGCCGCTCCCGAAAATCCGCCTATCGTGCCCAACTTCTGCCCTGTCTTGAAAGCAATCTTTGTAGAGTACTGGCACGTGGTTATTGTATCAAGGTTCTCGGTTGCGTTGACGCATTGTCCTTCCAATGCAGACGAAGTAAGATTGCTTGTTATCAAAGGCACAGCAGACTCCAGGTGATGTATGAAGAATGTAACGTTCTCGCATGATGCGAAGTATATCGAATAGTCATGCGTATTGCCGTTAGGGCCGCTTGAATGGTAGGTTTTTGCGTCTACTCTATAGATGATAATGTTGCCTGGGGATACCACCGTGGTATTTGGAGTTTGCAAGGACGGATCCGATGGAATTTGGAAGTATATATGGTCTGATGGGATAACGTGTCCACCTGGGCTGGTCCAGCCTAATGGAACCACGCTGCTGAAATTGCCTATTGAAATCGGCAATTGAGACAGAATCGTATTTGACGCTCCGCAAGCAGGCAAAGCCACCGGGGCTCCGCTGATTGTTGGATTGCTTAAACTACCTGTGTTGCTGCTTGAAGAGGTATTAACCTGAGAGAAGCCGCTGCTTATGCTCATGCTTAACGCAATTATCGCCCAGTTCTTAGAACTGTCTGTATTATTCACGTATATCTGCTGCACTTCTATATACGGTGCGCTGTTGGAGCCAGAAATGCTCAGGTATTGATGCTGTCCCACGCGAATGTTGCCTATTTTCATCTGCTGAAACGATAGCGTCATCGCAGCTACCTGCGAACTCGAATCGCCGCTTATGCCATCTAGACTTATTGAACCCTGCTGCGATCCAAGCGAGAAGTTTTGCGAATGACCCACGTATACCTTTACGTATTCCCCTAGATTCACCACGCTTTGAGTGCCGTTCTGGACCGTGGCGTTTTGTGAGGCATTGCTTTGCGTATATCCCCCGCTATTTGAATTAGACGGTATTGACGTACTTGACGTATTGGCTGCAGTGCCTACGGATTTGGGTGCTTTGTAAAATGCGAAAAACACTGCAGCTGCGAGTATGATTATGACTGCTACTGCAATAAGCAGAGAAGAATTTTTGCTAGACATGAATTTAGTAGAACTTACGAGTTTATTAACCATCTGCTATGAACCAACCACACATAAAGATATATTCTGTATATGTGATTAAGGATAGGTGAATTTATGTGCCAGGCACCGATAGGAAAAGTCACAAGCATTGGCAGCAAGATGATAACGGTAGAATACAGGGGAAAGCAAATAGATTTGCGCTCAAAACTCGCAGATATTAGTGTTGGCGATTACGTGATGTTTTCCGTAGACGTTGCCGTTGACAAGGTAAGCGAGGATGAAGCTACTATGGCACTTGGTGGTTTGGAATGATGATCAAAGACAGACTCCTTTTCCTTAAATACGCTCTTCCTTGTGCAGGCACTCTGATAAACAGGGGAAAAGTTTCGAAGGAATACGTAGACGAGTTAAAGGAAATGGTAAGCGTGGGAAACTTACCAAAAGATGACGCTGAGAAAATGTTCAAAGTTGCCATTGCGATGTGCGATAGCTTCGCAGAAAGAATGGGAAAGGAATATGTAGACGAGGAAGTTATACGGAGGTACTTCCTGCTTGAGCACGATAAGGTTGTCGATGAAAGATACGAACTCATGCACGACTTCAATCCTACTGACTGTAAAACCCATTCCGGTAAGGTTATCGCAATGCGCGGAAGAGTCGCAGAAGTTGAAACAGAACTTGGTAAAAGGGAGTATGACACGAGATTCGCAAGCTACGTGAAGGAGGGCGACACTGTTGCAGTGCATTTTGATTTCATAGTGGAAAAGATAAGCGAGGAAGTCGCTGCTAAAATGAGAAATAAGTGATTGCATGAACAAAGAAACTCTTGGGACCATATTTGCGCTGATCGCTGCAGTTATCAGCGGAATCGCGATACCTATAAACAAGCTTTTCATAGTAAGCATTGATCCTTTGGTCTTTACGGCAATAAGGGCAGTGTTGATAGGTATAGGATTCTTCGCCATTTCCATGTGGCAATCCGTATCGACACATGAGAAATTCAGGAAAGTTTCGTGGGGCTACTTGCTGGGAATAGCAGTAATAGGCGGTGCGCTTGCGTTCTATCTGTTCTTCAGCGGATTGAAGCTGACTACCGCAAGCTCAAGTGCATTCCTTCAGAAGACCATCCCATTGTACGTTGCATTACTTGCATTCCTTTTCATAGGTGAAAAGATTACGCGAAAGATGTGGTACGCAATAGGAATCATGCTTATTGGGACGATTGCGATTTATGCCTCAAGTGGCAATCCGGCACAATTATGGGAAAACCCTAGCCTTGGCAACATAATGATAATAGCTGCAACAGTGCTGTGGGCAGTGGAAGCGGTGATAGCCAAAAAGGCGATGATAATAGGAGAAAGCAATTTTACGGTAACGTTCGCTAGAATGTTCATAGGCGGCATAATGTTGCTTGGATTAGTGGTAATCCTGGGCAAAACCAGCGCCCTAACAGACATATCGGTGCAGCAATGGACGAACATTCTGATATCTACTGGAATACTGTTCGCATACGTCTTGTTCTGGTATGCGGGCATAAAGCTCATAAACGTTTCAAAGGCAACATCCTTGCTCCTGCTTGCTCCGGTAATATCCGCGATTTTCGGGATAGTTATTTTCAGCGAGCAGATATCTGCATTGCAAATGTTGGGTTCGACGCTTATACTCATAGGAGCATACTTCGTGAGTGGTGTAAGGAGTGAATTCCAGGAGAAAATATAAGGTACTTGTATTCGGTAATGCTCTCTTGAAAAACGACAGCATTCAGATAAGATTGCTGCCAGAGCTTAGGGCGGAATTCCCTTGCATTGAATTCAAAGAATGCGATCCGAACGATAATCTTGAAAACGAAGGGAAAGAGCTCAACATATTGGATTGCGCCAAAGGAATAAGCAAAGTTGTGTTACTGAACGACATAGATAACATAGAAACGCAGAAAATCTATGGCATGCATGATTTCGATCTAGGATACAGTCTTAAGCTTATGAAGAAACTTGGCTATCTGGATAAGCTGAACCTTTTCTGCGTACCGACGAATATGCACAGAAGCACCGCATTAAAGCAGCTAAAAGCGCTTATCAGTGCCACTTTATGTTGAGAAAGTGGCTTGCGCAACTCATGCACGGATCGTATGCACGTATCATCTCCTCTACCTTATGCTCTATCTCGTGCTTGTGGAGATGCAGACTATTCTCTACTAGTTCTGCAACGCTTTTTTCCATGCTTGTCTGATTCTGCGATGTAGGCACGATTATGTTGCCGTTGGTTATCTTGCCCGTGGCGTCTATCTCGAGAAGATACGCCAAAGTTCCTCTTGGCGCTTCAATCAACGCCGCGCCCTTTCCTGCGTTTATCTTTACTGGTTTTGGAACTTCTTGGACGAATTCCGTGCCTTCTAGAATGTCAATTGAATTATCAATGCAGTGCAGGATCTCTATCGCCTGTGCTATGTTGTTCGCGTATACGTTTGTTGAGGGGAACATATCCATGTACTTGGGAATGTCTGCTTTTGTTTTCTTGTTTATGTTGGCCTTGTTGAGGTTCATTCTTGCGAGTGCTCCAACCATATACTCTTTCCCCTTGAAATTGTAGCCGCTCGATTGCGAATATGGGATAACGGTTCGGTTAATATGGTTCCAATAACCCTCCGGTTTGACTTCCAACCCCTCAGAATCCTTGAGGTTGCCTCCGATGAACGAGTAATCTTTTGAAACCAACGCTACGTAATTGGTGCTTCTCTCCACTTTTTGCGTGGATTGCGCGAATAGTTCTATGAATTCTATTGCATATTCTCTTACGGATTTGAGTTCTTTAACTATTGCAGAAACATCTTCTTCTGCAGGTATGTGGCTGAATTTGCCAACCTCTGCATAGGTGGCGTGGATTGCCCTTCCCGCTATTACTTTAGACAGGTTGTTT
The DNA here is from genome assembly GCA_021789155.1 of Microcaldota archaeon. Classification (GTDB taxonomy): domain Archaea; phylum Micrarchaeota; class Micrarchaeia; order Micrarchaeales; family CABMGC01; genus JAJYJW01. Next base: position 23,172 of record JAJYJW010000010.1, on the reverse strand, counting down.
CCCGCGCCCTTTATCGCAAATGCCTTTCTCACCAGTTCATCCTGGGCTTTATCGAAATCCAATACCGAATCTTTATTGAATATGTCTGGAAGACAGAAGATGAAGAGATGAAGAGCGTGGTCGCGTATCATCATCCCATTCATAGTCAATTTTCTGAGGATAATTGTTTGATCGCTTGGAATGTAGCCAATCGCATGCTCAACTGCTTCCGTACAGCAGGTCAAGTGAGCTATGCTGCAAGTACCGCATATTCTAGAGGTAAGCAATGGAACTGACATTGCGTTTTTTCCGCGAATTGCCTGCGTATAAAACCTCTTACTCTCGGTTATCTTCAGTTTTACATATTCCACTTTGTTGTCCTTCACTTTTATGTCGAGATTGCTATGTCCTTCTGTCTTCGCTATATGGTTTATGCGTATGTGCTGATCTTCGCCAATCCCAGAATCAATGTGCATCAGGAACATTAACTACACCAAATTCAACCAGATATTTTTCAAGCATGTTCAGGAACAGCTTCTCGTCCATCGGACAACCCGGAACTTCATCATCCACCTTAACTACTTCTTTCACGTTGCGTACCCTAGATGCTTGATTAAACCTCTTTATCAGGAATTCTATCTCGTTTTTCAGTTCTTCGTTGAACGTATTTCTTTGCGCTGCGGGCATACCAGTAATTGCGCACGCACCTATTGCAACGAGCTTCTTTGAATTCTTCCTTATCGTAATAAGTTTCTTGGCATCGCTATCCGTGGTTATCGCGCCCTCCACAAACGCAACGTCTATGTTGCTTAGCTTGTTGTCCTTTTTGAGAACCCGGGCATGTCTTATTTCTATCTGTTCCTTCCATTTGAAGAAATCCCTGTTCATCAGCTCTATCCACACCATGGTGCTATCTTCGCAGCACGTGAATGAGAACCAGCCAATCCTAAGCCTTTTCTGCATGCTTCTAGATTGCATTTTACCAATATAAACCTTTACGAGCTACGCATGCGAATATTTGAAGAAAAACCAGAGCGTGATTTTTATTGTGTTTTCCAAAAACTGCGTTTTCACCTCGGATAAACCTTATTTTTGAATAGGCTTTTAGTTGCTTGCAATTCAAAGTCTAAACCAAGTGGTAACATGGACGCCGTAAAGAAAAACACTGAACTTGGAATATATGGAAATGCATTCGACCAGAAGGGTTTCAATGATTTCATACTTGGGCACAACGTAGTGGGGTTCTTCGAAAATGAGATTACCCTAAAATCAGGGAGAAAATCGCATTTCTACGTGAACTGGAGAAAGCCAACAGAGGATGCGCTTCTTACGGATATATTGTCGAATTACGTCATTAGATTTATCAAGTCTAAAGGGCTGCAGGTAGACACAATATATGGTGTTCCAGAAGGCGCAACCAAACTAGCAGTAATAACCCAATTCAAGTACTCAAAGGACAAAAACCCTGTTGTGCGTGAGGGAGATTTCGTGCTGGCGATGGGAAGAGGGAAAATAAAAGACCATGGAAGCGCAGATGACCGACTGTTTCTAGGAAAGCCAAAGGGAAACGTTCTCGTTCTTGAAGACACAACCACCACGGGAGGTTCGCTGATTGACACGATAACAATGCTTCAAAAAGAAGGCATAAACGTAGTTGCCGCAGTTGGCTTAACAAACAGAAATGAAAGACGAGATGACGGAAACAGCGTTGCAGAAGCTCTCCAAAAGCTAGGGGTAAAGTATTATCCGATGAGCAACGCAACGGAGTTGCTCCCGGAAGCTGCCAAAAAGAGCAACACCAGATTAGAGATTCTCGACAAAGTAGAAGAGGAATTCAAAGAGTACGGAGAAAAGAGTCTCAAGTTTTACGCAAGGAAGTGATTTGATGGTTACGAAGGAATATGATATACAATCTAAGGGGATAGTAGTTGCATGCGACGTCAACACCCATGAAGAGCTGCAGGCTTTGGTCAAGAACACCATAAGCACAGGAGTATCTGGATACAAACTAGGCTACCTGAGTTTGAAGCGCGGCATAGAGAAAGAGGTAAACGTAATCTTAGAACAGGCTTACCTTGCAAAGAGAGACGTGGAGATAATATATGACCATCAGAAGGCAGGCAGCGACGTGCCTGATACTGCAGACAAATTCGCAAAACAAATGAGAACTGCTGGAGTGAACACAGTCATATTGTTCGCACATTCAGGACCTGCAGTGGTTTACTCGTTCATAAAGGAATTGCAAAAAGCAGAAGTAGATGTGATGTTCGGAGCGGAGATGACGCACAAGTTCTTCTACTCTGATGAAGGAGGATGGATTGACAGGGAAAGACTTGATTATGCATACGGAATTGCCGCGGGAATGGGAGTTACGAAATTCGTGGTTCCGGGAACAAAGCCTAATTCGGTACTAAGGATAAGAAACTTACTTGAACAACCTAGCAAGGAATACTTAGAAAGCCTCAATGCGCTGATGAAGGAGGTATCAAAAGGAGAATGGTTATACAAGCCATCGGTTTCACCGGTAACGCTTTACGCACCGGGATTCGTTGCACAAGGTGGAAAGATATCCGATGCAGGGAAAGTCGCAGGGAAAAGGTGGCGCGCAATAGTAGGGCGAGCAATCTATGAACAAACCGGAATAGACGGACAGAGTAACGCGGCAAGGGAATACGTAGAATCAATAAGAAAAGAATAGAATTCGATGGCTGCTTATGCAGCCATCAAGCATTAAAATGGACTTCGCGGGATTTTCGTTATTATTTTTCGAACCCGCAACCTCCTGCATGCCATGCAGGCGCGCTACCGTTGCGCCAGAAGCCCATCCTAATCATTAGAGAGAAACGGGGGATATGAATAGGATATTGCCTCCCCTTAGGAGAATGGTGCCGAGTTTCGCCTTGGTCTGCCCATCGTCAACTTCTTCCGCGCCCTCGAGGACTATGTTCATGTGAATGTCGAAAGAGGTAACTTTTCCGCGTATATCGTTACCGTTCTTCATCCTAATCATTACCTGCTGTCCTATTGACTTATTAAGCAAATCAAATGGTCTTTCTTGCATCTGCTACACCGACATTTTCCATTAACCTTGTTATTGCACATTATTATTTCTTTTCTTTTTTGGATTTTGCAATGTCCTCTTTCTTGACCGCAAGTTCGACTCTGCCTGTGCCAAGCATTATCTGCTTGCCCATCAAGATGTTCTCAGTAACCCCCTGCATTGGATCTGATTCTCCGAATGCGGCCGCGTTTATGAGGTGCTTTACTGTTTCTTCGTACGCTGCCCTTGCAAATACCGATTCCTTCTCGCCGCTCAAACCCCTTCTTCCAACGTTCTTTACATCTCCGTCTGCAGTCATAGCATCCGCGAGAAGCTCCAAATGCCTTCTGCTTACAGATATTTCTGATTCGTGCAAAAGCTTCTCGAGTTCTGTTATTATCGCGTTTCTTGCTGCCTCTACTCCGAATACCCTATATTCCTCGAAGATGTCGTTAGTGTATATATTATACGCATCGATTCCTTCTACGTCCAATAAACCCGACAGAGAGCTGTTATCTGTTATCAATTGAAGCTCTTTTGTCTTTGGGTCCTCTCTTACTGCTGCTCTTCCTGCACCATCTATTCCGTTTATCGTCATCTTGTTGAGCTGTACTGCCATGTTCCTTATCTGCTTTATGTTGCGAGTTCCAGCAGTTATGCGAACATCCATTCCCTCAAGTGTGCATGATAACTTTGTCAATTTTTCTATCTTACTTGCAACGACCTTCGCGGTTAGTTCATTCGCCTCAAGCTTTTCGAAATCCAGCCTCAGGATTATAGTGCCTTTCGAAAATTCTTCAACTATCCTTCTCGATATGTCGCTAACCTTTATCTCGCTTATTTTCTTTGCCAAACGAATGAGCTTTTGCTCGTCTTTTGCTATGCTTTTGTCTACTGCTATGTAGGTGAATGGCGTCGCAGGTTTCTTCTTGGCATCTACGATTTCTACGAATCTAGGAAGACCAGCTGTGGCTATTTCAGACTTCAAACCAGCGAAGTGGAACGCTTTCAGTACCATCTGCGTCGCTGGTTCTCCCAATGATTGCGCTGCTATTACTCCGACCGGTTCTCCAGCAGATATTTCAAACATGTTTTCTTTCTTTGCCATTCAACCACCTATTCTTTGCTCACTTCTGCAAGCTCTACCTTTACAGGGTCTATTTTGTCGCCACCATACAATGTTTGTATGAGGTTTCCATGGACGTCTCTTACAGTGAAGTCCTCTTCGACTTGATAGTCCTGCAGCGCGTTTATGAGCCTTCTCTGCAAGTAACCGCTCTTCGCGGTAAGCATACCCTTGTAAATCATTGATGCTCTCGATCCTATTGAGTACATGAACATGTCTATAGGGTCAAAGCCATCATAGCAGTTGGATATTGCGAAACCTCTCGCGACTGCGCCTATGTCTCCTGGCTTGAGATGAGGAAGCACTCTGTTCGTCATGTAACTCTTCCTTATTCTTCCTCCGCTAATAGTTGCCTGCTGTCCCAAGAATATTGACATCTGGACAAAGTTAGATGTATTACCTCTTGAACCTGCCTTAGCCATCATGACTGCGTGGTTGGATTTGTCCATATACTCTTCCATGAGCTGGTTTGCGAGGTGCCTTGAATGATCGAGTTCTGCTATTATCATTCTCTCCAGCGTCTTTCTCAACGTGTAACCTACCATGGCCTCTAGTTTCCTGCTCTTGTACTTGGTTACCAACGCAGCTACGTTCTCAATAGCCTTCGCGACTAGCTTATCTTTCTCTGTCTTTGCTGCATGAGGAATCGTATATTCCTTTACTCCGACGTTTATGCCGCACAAGTATGCATAAGCATATGACATTCTGGCAGATTTAGATATAAACTCTTTCAATACTTCGTTGCCGAAATCTAAGGCTATTTTTGCCAGGAGCAAGTTGCCCCCTCCGAAAGTTTCCTTCTTCATTATTCCGTCAGTCATTCTTCCGTTCTTTATTCTCAAATACTTGCCATCACGCATCTTGTAATCGAAGTTGAGCTTCTTAGGGAAGAGCATTGAAAATACATCCTTCCCAGAATACATTCCGTTCTTCTCGTGCTCTGGCAATTCGAATATTCCTGCCGTGGTAAGGAGATAAATTGCGTCTTCCTTATTCAGCATAGTATCGTCATTTGTAAGCAGGTATGCTCCTGTAACTCCATCTTCGCTGTTCGATATTATCGCCTCTCCGTTCTTTGGAGAGAATACCTGATCCTGCACTTGCATAAGATATTTTGCCTCTGCTTGCGCTTCGAGGGTCTGAGGGATGTGCAGATTCATTTCGTCTCCGTCGAAGTCTGCGTTGTATGGCGAGGTTGTACAGAAGTTTATCCTGAATGTTCTTCCAGGAACTATTTTTATGCGGTGCGCCATAATGGAAACTCTGTGGAGTGATGGCTGTCTGTTGAATAGGGCAATATCTCCATTTGTGATTTGTCTTTCGAGTATGTCTCCTGCCTTCAATGCATTCAGTATTTCCTCCTTGTTAACATCGGTTATTCTCTTCCTGAGCTTTTCCTTTGTTATTATCCCCATTACTATTGGGTACTCCGTTCTCTTCAGCAATTCCTTTGCCTTTGCAAGATTCCATTCTGTGATGTAGAATGGAACGGTTAGCTTTTCTGCTATTATCTTGGGAACCCCTACTTCGTCTACGTCTAAGAAAGGATCTACAGATATTACTGTTCTTGCTGAATAGTTTACCCTCTTTCCGCTCAGGTTGTATCTGAATCTTCCTTCCTTACCCTTCAATCTTTGTGCCAATGTCTTCAATGCCCTTCCGCTGCTGTGTCTTGCTGGAGGCATTCCAGTTGGCTCGTTGTTGAAATACGTGGTTACGTGATACTGGAGAAGTTCCCTCAAGTCGTCGATTATTATCTGCGGTGCACCCGCGTTTATGTTCTGTTCCAAACGCTGGTTTATCCTCATTATGTCTACGAGCTTGTGCGTCAAATCGTCTTCGCTCCTCTCTCCAGATTCAAGGGTTATTGATGGACGCACGTTCACCGGAGGTACTAGCAATGCGCTTATGACCAAATACTCTGGTCTGCTAGTTATAGGATCAACGCCCATAACCCTTAAATCGTCGTTGCTTACCTTTTCGAGCATGTCCTTTACTTCATCAGGCTTCATCCTTGTTCCGCCTATATAGAAGTATGAAGGCGCTTCGAATCTTACTTTCTGCTGCACTTCCCCGCAGTGCGGGCATTTCTTTATGCTCTTGAGCTTCTTGAACAACGCTACACGTTCTTCTCCGCTCTGCTCTTCTCCGGTCTTTTCAGTGTCGAGTTCCGCTTCCACTACGCTCTTTACCTTTTCCGCGAGTTCGGTCTCTGAATCGACGTCAAATAGTACGCGCCTGCACTTTTGGCAGGTTGATTGCAAAAGAAGATAAATTACCTTGGAAAATTCGGAATGAACCACAGGCCTTACCAATTCGATATGACCGAAGTGACCTGGGCATACTTTCGCTCGCGCTCCGCACGTTTTGCATATTAAACCTGGATCTATTACTCCCAATCTCTGGTCAAGCAGACCGCCGTCTATTGGGTAACCGTCTTCGTTGTACGTATCTGGAACCGTGAGTTTCGCAACGCTAAGCTTCCTTATCTGATCTGGAGAGAACAACCCGAATTTCACAAAGTCTACGCTTTCTGCTTGCATCAATATCACCCTTTCATTTTTATCTTAGGGAAGATGTGCATCGACTTGATTTCGTCGAGAAGCAACTTGAAAGCATAGCTTATCTCGACTGCAGCAAGATCACTTCCTCCGCATATAGGACACACATCAACGCGCTTGATGTAATCCCTATATCCAATGTTACCGCAGTTCTTGCAAACAAGAACTGTACCTTTGTCGCTCTGGTCAAGCAATCTCTCCTTGACTAGCAAGCTTGCGCCATATCCGACAAGTACGTCTCGTTCCATTTCCCCGAATCTGAGACCTCCTTGTCTCGCTTTTCCTTCTGTAGGTTGGTGCGTAAGTATCTGCACTGGACCTTTGCTTCTTACCTGCAACTTGTTGCTTACCATGTGGTATAGCCTATTGTAGTATACCAATCCGTTGAATATCGTTGCCTTGAAGCGCTTGCCGGTTATTCCATCGTAAAATGTTTCGTTGCCCATCTTGTTGAATCCGAAGCTCTCGAGTATTTTTCCGTATTCTTCTACTCTATCGCTTCCCTTTCCGGTGAATGCTGTACCATCTACTATCTTGCCGGTCATTGCCGCGGATTTTCCTGCGAGTTCTTCAAGAAGGTGACCGAACGTAAGTCTCTGAGGTATGCCGTGAGGGTTCAACAGAAGGTCTGGAACTACCCCCTGTTCTGTGAAAGGCATGTCCTCCTGAGGAACAACGTATGCGATTACTCCCTTCTGACCGTGCCTGCTTGCGAACTTGTCGCCAACCTCCGGCACTCTTAATCCCCTAACTCTTACCTTCACAACCCTTGTTGCTCCCGTAGACTCTGTTACTATTACGCTGTCTACCACTCCATTCTCGCTAGGCTTCAAAACAGATGAATCGTCCCTTAGCTTTTCCTGAAGTCCTGATTCGCCTATGCTTTCTTCCAAGAATCTTGGAGGTGCGACCTTTCCGATAAGTACATCGCCTTCAAGGACTTTCGTTTCCGGCTCTATAAGACCGTCATCACCGAGCTTTGCGTATGCATGTTCGCCCAAATAACCTTCTGCGGTAGCTGGAGGTATCTTGAAGCTGTCCTTCTGACCGCCAGGATATCTTCTTTCCTCGTCAGCATACATCTTGTAGTACATGCTTCTTCCAAGTCCTCTGTCTACTGCTGCCTTGTTGACTACTACTGCGTCCCCCATATTGTATCCATAATACGTTGAAAGCGCTACCACGAAATTCTGGCCGCTTGGGTGCCTTTGCATGCCAACGCTCTTGTACACTGAAGTTTGTACTAGCGGTGCTTGAGGATAGAAAAGAACATACGATCTTGATTCAAACCTCAGGTTGAAGTTCGTTGCGAAAACTCCCTGACTCTGCTTTATGAAGTTTGCGGACATTCCGTGCCTTGGTGCGGAGTTGTGTTCGAGGTATGGAGCTGTGCTAAGCGTGAATCCGAATATTCCTGCAGGATCAACCTCCAAATGAGTCGTGTTTTTAGTTATGTCGCTTTCCTTCATTGCTACGTCGGTATTTTCTTCCTCTTCAGCATCTAAATATTCAATTATTCCTCTTCTTATGAGATAACCGAAGTCTATCTCCTTGTTCCTTAGCTTAACTAGCAATTCCTCTGTTAGCTTGGACTTTCCATCCTCTACTATAATGTAAGGTTTCCTTACTCTCCCGCTGTCTGCGTTAATGTGTACTTCGTTGAGCTTGTTTACGTATGAAACGTTTATCTCTCCAGAGAGTAATCCATTTCTTCTGCCTTTCCTTATCTCGTTTGCATATGCAACACCGTCCTTTACGTAGCCGAGGATTCTGCCATTCATGTATACAATGCATTTTTCTTCGTTTTTAGCCATACGCAACACCTTAATCCTTGTCCACCTTTGCTATTTCCTGTATCTTGTCCATTGTGAACTTTTCGTCTGCACCAACGGTTACTTTTGCCATAACTGACAGATATTTGGTCAATCCTACCTCCTGACCTTCAGGAGTTTCGGTTGGACATATCTTGCCCCAGTAAGTTCCGTGCAAGTCTCTTGCTTTGAAGTGTGGATGCTTCTTCGCAAGCGGTGATTTCACCCTTCTCAGATGAGCATAAGAGCTCGTGAGATTGGTTCTATCAAGAACCTGGGAAACTCCGCTTTGGCCTGCAACCCAGTTGCCTGTTCCCATCGCATAGTTTATCTTTTCGGTAAGAGTCACAGGACTTATTATGGTTTGTATAGTCATGCGTCTTCCCCTTGCGCTCGTTCTCTCTATCTGGTATTTCACGTCCTTGACGAAGAACTTGAAAGCGTAAGCAAACAGTTCTTCTATCAATTCACCAGAATATTTCACGCGCTTGTTAGCATAGTGGTCTTTGTCATCCTGCTTTACGTAATTGTTAGCTACAAGTGACGCTTTCTTCGCCATGTCTATGAGGTATTTTGCCTTGTCGCTTCTATCTTCCTTATCAGTTCCAATGTGCGGCAACAAGTAAGTGTCTATTTCGGTTTCTGCGCGCTTGAGTTGATATTCTTTTGCCTGGCCCGGCGCTGCCAATCTCCCTATTTCCATCATAGCGTCTATTGGCTGCATGTCTGCTATTCCACTTTCTTCTATGTTCAACAGCATGTCGTTCCTTGCAGATTGCGTTGCGAGGTTGTGGAGCATGTCCTTAGGTTGTACGCCCAAAGCATGAAGAATCAGGGTCAGTGAAATTGACCTTGGGGCCATAGGGAAACTTACTCCGAACATTCCCTTCGAATCCCTTATTACTGTGCATTTTGCCCTGAAATTGGCAGATGTTGAAAAGACCTTGCTTATTACCTGGGAATTGTTCTTTTCCTTAGTCGTCATTATCCTGTTTGGTGCGAGATCTTCAAGACCTATAAGTACACGTTCCGTACCCTTTATCACGAAATAACCACCAGGCTCGTCCGGGTCTTCCCCGTTCTCTATGAGCTGGCTTCGCGTCATTCCTTTAATGTTGCATGCGTTGCTTTTCAGCATTATCGGAAGCTCTCCAACGAAAACCTCGCCGAATGATGCTGGCTTTTCTATTCCTTTGACTACAGGAACGAATTCCACGAACATCGGTGCGGAATAAGTAAGGTTTCTGAGCCTCGCTTCGTTGGGCAGTATCACGCGCCTAGAACTGTCTGCTTCTATTATAGAAGGCCTGTCTATTCTTATGTTGTTCAACTTCAACGAGAAGCCTTCAACGTTGGGTTCTATTGTACCCTGTTGTTCAATTACCCTCTTCAACCCAAAATCAAGGAAGCGATTGAAGCTATCAATCTGGTGTTGCAACAGCGAGGTTGGATTTACATATGCATTCAGCAAATCAGTTTTCGACCAGTCCAAGTACGCACCTACGAATTAAGCAAAAATGGAAGAATGAAGAAATTAGCCCACCACTACTCTGTAGTAGAAGTACTTTTCTCCCTTGACATCTTCCCTTATTATCCTTACAATCTGCGAAGGTTTGCCCTTCCCACGCAATGCAGGGTCCTTTATCGATATTTTAGGCAACCTTTTAATAGAGATGTTAAGCTCCTGTAGCACCTTCTTCGCTTCTTTATCGTCGAGAAGCTCGTGCTTTGGAACCATGAAATTATCAACATATTTTACTGTTACTTCATTCTCCTCTGGCAAAAATCACACCTAAAACTAGTAAACGACGCATAGAACGTATACTATTTATCTGGAATATTTATATATGTTACGTAAATTACAAGTAATAATGCTAAAAGGCTAAAAACCTGATATTCCAATCGCCACGAGCAAGCTAGTTTAAATATTTACGTTAGGGAATACTTAACGTGTGGTTATGAGGTTGGAACACTTATCGTTCGCATTAGTGCTGCTATTTATGGTAAATAGTGCGAGCGCTTTCTTCAACGTTACCTACCTCAACACGACAGTGATGCTGAACACTAACAACAGCGCACATGTTGTCGAGTCGCTTACCTTGTACATGAGCAACACTTCAATAAGCACCTATGACACTGACAGGAGCGCGATAAATGTGACCCTTACAGGATGGCAGAAGGCACTGAATACCGATTTGCTGGTAGAACACATATTGAGTCCAAAAGCGAGCATTTACGGCTTTGAGTTTCTCCCAGGTCCTCCTGTAGAAGTTGGAAACGGTGCATATGCTACGCTAACGATGAGTTATTTCCTGAACAACGTAACCAGCATGCAGGTCATAGCGCCGAGGAAATTTGAATACTCTTTCAACAACACAGTATTCAACTTCAAGCATAGTGCTAGCGGACAGAACCTTATGAACAACGCTAAACTGACTATAATATTGCCAAAAGGCGCGAAGATAGTCGACCTTTATCCTGCACCGGATTACCCTAGAGTAGGGTTCATAAGCAATTACACCCAATACGATTCTTTCTCATGGTATGCTGGAGAACCTCTCTCGAGTTTCGCGTTGACATACATAATAACGCAAACTCCCGGACAAGAGGTCATAGGTTATTTTGACCAGATCTACGCTTCGTACTCTACACTTATTTATCTTATCCTTGCAATAGTGCTTATTGGCGCTGGCATTTACATGTACGTGCGCATATTCGGTCCTACATGAGAAGGGTAGTTTAATGCATGATTATGAAATCAAAGTGCTAGACGCACTAAAGAATGAGAAGCATATCTCGAATATCGGACTTCTGGAGAAAAAGTCTGGACTGAGCAACGATAAGCTAAACTGGGCATTGCAGAATCTCAGCAAATCTGGAATGATTAGCATAGAATACTCTAGCGAATTCTCGATAGAGCTAACTACTGAGGGAAAAGTTTATGCGGAAAAGGGGTTGCCTGAGATCCAACTTTTGAAGAAAGTAAACAATGAAAGCGCACTAGCGCAAAGTATATCCAAAGACAATGCCATGCGGATAGGGATGCAATGGGCAGTAAGCAAGGGTCTGGTGAAAATAGAACAAGGTAAAGTTGAGATAACGCATGAAGGAAAGGACACTCTAGAACACGGTTATCTTGAGAGCAAAGTACTTGAGCTTGCGAACGAGGGCAAAGCAAGCTATGATGAATTGAACAAGCTTTACCAAAAGCCGTTTGAGAATCTTGCAAAAAGACACTTGATAAACGTCAGCAGGAAGAACGCTATTGCAAAAATAGAGATTACGGAAAAAGGATTGAACGCGATAAGCACGGAAACTGACGAGAACGAGATAGGCGCATTGGATAGGAGCACTATAATGAATTATGATCTTTCGAAAGCGAAATTCAAACCTTACGACATAAACGTAAACGTAGATGCATATCCTGCGGCGAAGAAGCACCCGTTGAGGAATTTGATCCGTGAGATAAGGTCCTCTTATTCAAACATGGGATTCAAGGAAGTAACTGGACCGATAGTCATACCTGCATTCTGGACGTTCGACTCTCTGTTCGTGCCCCAAGATCATCCTGCTAGGGAAATGCAAGATACCTTTTACCTGTCAAGGCCGAGCAAACTCGAAATCGAAGACAAGGAAGTAGTGAGCAAGGTCAAAAAAGAACATGAGAAGGGATGGAAATACAAATGGAGCGAGGACATAGCAAAGCAAAGCCTGCTAAGAACGCATACTACAAGCGTTTCAGTCGCGCATCTTTTCAGGCTCAACGAATACAAGGATTACCTGATGCCGCTCAAACTCTTCTCAGTAGGGAGAATATTCAGAAATGAAAACGTCGATTACAGACATGCAGCAGACTTCTACCAGATGGACGGAATAGTTGTAGGCGAGAATCTTACGCTAGCCAACCTGTTCCACATACTGCGTTCGTTATACGAAAAACTGGGATTCGAGATAAAGTTCAAACCCTCGTATTTCCCGTTCGTAGAACCAGGAGTGGAGATCTTCGCATACTACAAGAAGAGAAATGAATGGCTAGAAATGGGCGGCGGAGGAATATTCAGGAAGGAAATAACCGGAATAGCCAAGAAGAACATAAAGGTGCTAGCATGGGGGCTTGGGGTAGAGCGTACGCTGTTAATGCGCGATGAAAGCATACAAGGAATAGGCGAGATGTACAATTCCGACATGGATTGGATAAGGAATAGGCAGGTGCTCTGAATGGTCAACGTTATATTCAACAAGAAGTATTTAATCAGGCTCGTAGGACATGAAATGAGCGATCAGGAATTGAGCGACATAGTGGAAAAAATGGGTTTAGAGGTGGAGGAACAGGATAAAGACTCTGTAACCATAGCGGTTCTCAACAGGCCAGACCTGATGGAGATAAATGGATTTGCGAGAGCGGTGCGCCATTTTGCATATCGCGGAACCTCATTCAATTACTCGTTGCATGCGGACAAACCTGTTTTGGAAATAAAAGTTAATCGAAATGTTAACCACATACGCCCTTATATCGCGGCGCTTGTAGCTAACGGGTTGAATTTCGATGATGAATCGCTTACGCATTTGATAAACTTCACTGAAAAGCTTAGCCAAACGTTTGGAAGGAACAGGAAGAAGATAGCAATAGGTATGCATGACCTTAGCAAGGTAGAGCCTAAGGAAAGCAGCTACATAGAGTATGGCGCATTCAAGGGGCTTTGCTTCATTCCTTTGGGTTATACTTCAGAAGCAAGCTTTGATGAGATATTGAAGGAACACAAAAAAGGAAAGGAGTACTCAGATATTTTGGACAACGCAAAAGGTTCATATCCAGCATTGGTTGACGACAGAGGAGCGATGTCGCTCATACCAATCGTCAATTCGGAGAGAACTAAAGTGACCACCAAAACGCACAACATGCTGCTGGAGATAACCGGCAGCTCCATACATGCAGTAGAAGGTGCCATATCATTGTTTGCTGCTGCGCTAAAGGACATGGAAAGCGAGGTATACCCAGTAAAGATAAGCTACGGCAAGAAAGAGAAGACAACCCCCAACGACACCAGAAGAGAAATGTCAATACTTCTTACTACAATAGAAAGGAACATAGGTGCCATGATAGGTTTCAACAGGATAATAACGCTTGCGAACAGGATGGGCTATGACGCGGCGCTGCTTGGAAAGAGGATCCTGTTCAAGCTGCCAACATATAGGTTAGATCTGATAAACGAACAAGACATAATAGAGGACATCGCCATAGCATACGGCTATGAGAACATAATGCCCATACCCATATTCAGTTCGCAAGTAGGAGAGCTTGATAACGGTTCGGAATTGGAAAGCGAATTGGCGAACGTCATGCTAGGCCTTGGATTCACGGAAACCGTGAATTCGTATCTTACCAACAAAGAAACGAACTTCGATAAAATGAATATCGAGGAAAGCGAGGAATACGTGGAAGTAAAGGAATCCAGAGTAAGCACTATCGGTATGCTCAGGACTTCGCTGTTGCCCAGCTTGCTTTTGAATTTGTCTAAAAGCACGCACCAACGAATGCCGCAGAAGCTTTTCGAGACTGACCTCAAATTCAACATAACGAACGGGAAGGTAAACGAAACATACGCGCTTGCTGCTGTCGCAGTAGATCCTAAATCCAATTTCAATGACGCCAAGGCATTAGTTATAGCGCTTGGAAGAAGCTTGGGGGTGGAAATAAAGGTAAGAAAAGCCGATGACAAAAGATTCATACCTGGAAGATGCGCTGAGATTATAAGCTCTAATACGACCATAGGAGTATTCGGAGAACTACATCCTATCGTGCTGCGCAATTTCGGAATAGAGGAGCCGGGAATAGCGCTTGAGATTGAAATGCTCAACGCCCAACTCAAGGAATGATACCCACATTCAATAGAATAAGTTTAATAATTTTACTTGAGAAATATAGATGACGATAACATTTACGTCATTCTACTTGTGATATATAGGTGAATTAATGCCAGAAAATCAAAACGGACAATATCTGATTTTGCCTGAAGGAGCATCCAGAATACTGGGAAGGGAAGCACAGCGCCAGAATATAATGGTTGCATACGCAGTTGCAGGCATAGTTAAAACTACGCTTGGTCCAATGGGCATGGACAAGATGCTCATAAGCGAACTCGGCGACATAGTGATAACGAACGACGGAGCGACAATCCTAGATGAGATGAAAGTCGATCATCCGGTTGCTAGGATAATGGTTGAAATAGCGAAGACCCAGGATAAGGAAGTGGGAGACGGCACCACTACTGCAGTAATACTCGCAGGAGAGTTGCTCAAGAGCGCAGGGAACCTCCTGGAACAGGGAATACATCCAACAATAGTAGTAAAGGGCTACAAGGATGCAGCGATCAAGGCAAAGGAAATACTTGTTGCCAACTCAAGCAACATAAGCATAGATGACACTGATAAGCTGGAGAGAATAGCGGTAATAGCTATGTCCTCAAAGAACATAGGGGGAGACAGCGCAAAGAAGCATCTGGCGAAACTCGCGATAATGGCAGTCAAGCAAGTTGCAACTGTAGTGAACGGAAAGACGGTTGTCGATCACGATTTCATAAAAGTTGAGAAGAAAGAAGGAGGCAGCATAGAAGACACAGAATTCATAAACGGAGTTCTAGTAGACAAGGAAATTGCGCATCCAGGAATGCCGAAAAGCACGAAGAACGCGAAGATTGCATTGCTCGATGTGGCACTGGAAATAGAGAAGACGGAAACCGACGCAAGAATAGAAATAACCAGCCCTGACCAAATGCAGGCATTCCTTGCACAGGAGGAAAAAATGCTCAAGGATATGGTAGAGAAGATTTCTAAGAGCGGTGCAAACGTCGTATTCATACAGAAGGGTATAGACGATGTTGCGCAGCACTACCTTGCAAAGAACGGGATAACTGCAGTAAGGAGAGTGAAGAAGAGCGACATGGAAAAGCTCGCCAAGGCAACTGGGGCAAGGCTTGTTACCAGCTTAGACGATCTCGAGGCTGCGGACCTTGGTTTTGCGGGAATGGTGGAAGAAAGAAAGATAGCGGGAGAACAGATGGTATTCGTGGAGAAGTGCAAAGACCCTAAGAGCGTTACGATATTCGCAAGGGGAAGCACACCACAAGTCGTAAACGAAGTTGAAAGATCCTTGAACGACGTGATCGGAGCAGTCTCAAGCGCTGCTGAAACCGGCAAGTACGTGATAGGAGGAGGCGCGATAGAAATCGACATTGCAACAGGATTGCGCGAATACGCGATAGACGTTGGCGGGAAAGAGCAACTCGCGATACACGCGTTCGCGGATGCTATGGAAGTCGTGCCGAAGACACTCACCGAAAACGCAGGCGGCGATCCGATAGACGTTCTGGTGAAGCTAAGACAGGAACACAAGAAGAAATCCGGAAAAGTGTTCGGGGTAGACATATACAAGGAAAGCATAAGCGACATGGAAAAGCAGGGAGTGATAGAGCCTTTGAAGGTCAAGATGCAGGCAATATCCAGCGCAAGCGAAGCCGCTGAGATAATCCTAAGGATAGACGACATGATAAGCAGCAGAAGCAGAGGAGGACCAGCAGGTGGCATGGGTCCTCACCCTGGAGAGATGGAGTAATTCCATCTCCCTTCTATTCCTATTCCTTCATTATTTTGAGAAACAGAAAACCGTAAACCCTTATAAAACGCATAACAAAATTCTATGCAAAGTATATGCTGAGGGCTGAATTCGTGAATACAACTATATCTGAAAGCAACGTGGATGTCCTAAGAGAGCAACCAACTAACGTTACTACTGAAGAAAGTTACAAAAATGCGTGTAAGCGCATCTCCATATCTAGCGACAAATATAACCTTACGAACTTGATAGAGCTAGAACCTAAAAATGCACTTGCGATAATGTATGGTAAAGTTAGGCAAGAATTGGGAGAAAACGAGGGCATGGTGCCGAGGGAAACTAATTCTATTCTTGTAAGTTATGCTTCGGATTTACTGCACAAATTCTCATATGAGGAAAGCATAGGCCTTGACAAGCTTGCAAATACTTGGAATAGGCTATTGAAACACAATCACACGTATTCTGTGACTATGCTATCCAGCCTTAAGCACCTGACAAATATGGTATCTTTGGGTAATGCGGAAATACATATCGCAAATCTTGAGCATTTCGCTGTATTTTGCACGTATAAAGGGGTGAGTTCGCTGAAGCTTAGCATGTGTACGTCAGCAAAGACTGTTATGCGAGATTCTGAAAGTACTGCACAAAAGCACAAGAAAGCCCTTGCTGCTGTTATGAGACAATCAGACAACCCTAAGCAAGCAAACAAGCGATACATGCCTAAAACTAAAGCCAATGCGCAGGACAACGAAAATCAAAGATTAAGCGCAAACGGAGTAGATGCTATAGAAACCAAACAAGCCCACGATGAGCAGAATGTAGTATCTGCAAAAAGGAAAAGAGGGAGGCCTCCAGGTTCTGCAACGAAAACAGATGCCAATAGAACGGATAATGTAAACGCAATGGTCAAAGACGTATCAGCCATCCAGTATATGCTGCTTAATGAAAACGCCGCTATGCATATGTCCAAATCCAAACTTACATCTGTTGAAAAACATATCTCTAAGGCATTGGATCTCTTAAAAGGTAAAAAACGATCCTAGGTAAATATTTATCAAACCCCTAAAGAAAGTTTCGGATAAGTGCTTTGATGGATGATCTAAAAGTAAATCTCAACACTTTTGAAATGAAGTACGACTTACAGAAGTTGCTCAACAACGACCCGTTCAATGGTTTAGAAGAGATTTATTATCTCAATGCATCATTACGGAATGAAAAGTACGCTACAGGAGAATGCAATATTGGCATATTCACCGCGGTGAACGCGGAATTAACTGCATTCGCACACAATATGGTAAAAGATGTCGCAAAGCTGGAAGTGGTTAGCATAGCCATGCCAATCAATCTGTTTGGAACACTTTACAAAGACATGAAATACGACATTGAAGATTCAGACCCGTATTTGTCAGCATTCTTCAGCCATCACGGATGGGGCGAAGCAGATGAAGAGCTCCATCTGAAAAATCTTGCATATATGCACCTTCTAAACGAGCATGGGGGCGTTGAGGGACTGCGGAACGCTTTAATTAGATTGGTAAGAAAGGAGCTCACGTATGTCATAGGGCTTGATTTGCCTAAAAAGCAACGAGAAGAGATGGGATTCATGCCGCGCTCAGAATTTCTCTCTGAAGTATGGAACACCACCCTTCATAACGCTAAAACGATGACAGGGGATATCCTCGAAGGGGTGGAAGAAACGGAAAAGGTGAGAAATTCGCTGAACAACATATATTCAGATCCTAGAGGCAACGTCAAAAGATACGCTTTTGAAAATTATAACGCAGAAGTTGCAACGGAAGCGTGGAGTAGATTGCTAAGAAAAGCGGCAGAGCTTAAAATAGACCATTCGGAAGTTAAAACGCGTGACATGATATCGAGTGCACCCGAAGCATGCGCGAAGATGCTCAAACTAGCAAACGATATACAAATCGCAATGCGCGATGCGAAGGGAACGAAGGCCAAGACTAATATTTCACGATGATTAAATGCAAGCACACAATAAAAAAATGAGTTTTGATAATGCTGCAGAGTTGATTGCCAGAGAGATTGAAGCAAAAACTCCAGTAATTGGAATAAATAACATCTATTCCGCAGTAAAGAGAAAAAATAATCTTAGAAGCGTTAGCGCTGCGATTCCTTTAGTCAACAAAGATCTGAAAGCCATTATCGATAATGTTCAAAAGCAGGTAATTAGTGAATTTGGAACAAGCATAATAGTTCCGGGAACATTAAAAGCTCTGAAGGAAATTGCATACGACGAGGTCAGAGATCTTGCGTGGGGTGAGCCGATAAACGGCATGAGCAACAGGCTTAGCCCAAAACAATGTTCAATGATCCAAACAATACATAGGGAAAACCTTGCGTTCCTGACGCTTTTAAAACAGAACAGAGGGATTGAAGGATTAAAAGAACACGTTCTTAACGAGTGCACAGATGCTGGAGTGAAATTGCTTGAAATGGGTATATATCTGAAATTGCCCGAAATAATGGAGTATTCGCTCAAATCTGCTAAAGAAATAAACGAGCTGCTGGAAAAACCTTGGAAAACGAACAAGGAAAGGTTCGAAAACCTGACTGACGCGGTGGTTGCAATAAAAGCGTCTGAAATTTACAAGAAAACGAAACGCGAATAAAGTTTATCAATAGCTTGAAAAGAAAATGATTTGTGATGACGTGTCTGGAGAAATGAAGGAAAGCGAATTTGCAAGTTACAGAGACATTAACAAGCTTTATCATTTTGATGCAGCACTCGCTGCCAATAGTTTAACTGAAGCGGCGACCAAACTGTATGGAATGAGCAGATGGTCAAATGAGGTAAACGACATACAGTCTGCAATGCAGAAAGTTAGCAGGGATTTCTCCACCTGCATGAGCCACATGTTCAAAGAGGTAGCTAAAGAGGAGGGAATAGACGGTGTCGATTCAGAGGGCATTGCGAAAATCTGGGAACGCATGTACAGGGTGACTTGGCTTGCGATAGAAGAACAGGTAGATCTAGGTAAATACATACCTGATGCCAATACGCTCGTGCTTAGAGGGCAATACACAGTAAAGGCTGCAGAAACGAAATATGAAACGACGTTGAACCATCACCACCACAACATGGTTTTGCTCGACCTTTTCAGAAGATATGGCGGGGCAGAGGGACTGAGGAACGGGATTGCACAGCAATACAGGTTAGAATCACTAAGAGAATGCGGATTCTTTATCGAAGATGAAAAGAGTTTGTTAGACCTGCTGAAATTGCCGAGCGATCAATTCAAAATTAGGCTACTGAACATGGTTGCACTTGCTGCATATCACACTCTATTCGAAATAAACCAGCTAGATAGCGGAAAAGGCAATGAAGCTGTTGATGAAATAGGGAAAATCACCGAAGACAAACTAGATAAAATAAGACCATGGGCCGAAGTATTATGGGCCCTTAAGGCAATGAAAGAAAATCTTGAATCCAACCAGAATAATGAAGTTAGGTAGAGGACCAGATGTCGAGAATGTGATCATATGGACCAGATTGTTAACAGACCGACAGAAATAGATGCCAAGTATCCAAATTTGAAGGAAACGTTGAAACTCGATATTGGGAGCGCAATAAATGCGATCTACAAACAAGAGCTTGATTCAACACACGATACGCATGTTGGATGGGTTATAAAGGCGGTGAGTTCGACATTCAATTCATGGAAGTTATTCCTTGTAAATGATGCTGCCGCCAAGTATGAAATACAGCTAATGCCTGCAATAAGGAGATGGTCAACAATCTTCAAATATGCAATGGACGAAATGGAGAGCATAGCTAATGTCACTATACCTGAAGAAGTAAGAGCTATTGACGAATGCAAGACGTATCATTTGCAGAATCTTACATTCATTAAGTTGCTCAAGGATTTTGGCGGGGCGGAAGGCTTGAAGGAATATATCGGAACCGGAATTAAAGCAAAGCAAGGCACGGTTGACCGGGATTCTGGCGAAAGCACGCATGATAACGTAAATGGGGTTGGGGACGCATTGTTTGATAGGATTAACGACATAATGCTGCTCAATATGGACAGAATAAGTGACATAGTACACTATCCAATAGCAGGTTACAAGCATGCAGAAATGCGCATGGAGAAGGAATTCATGGAAGACATGAAACAACTCATAGCCACCGCCTCAAACATCAGAAATGCGTTGCGAACAGGTTCGCATGAAAAGAGTACGGGCAATTCAATGACAAGCAAGAACGTGCTAAAGGATATTTCAAATCTCCAGCCAGACGATGCATTTCTGCTGATCCAGGATTTAATGAAGCAGGAGATCGAAAGATGGAGCGATGCAATAAGCTATGCCATGTCAAGAAACAATAAGAAAAGCATTGAAGAGCTTGACGCATTTATAGTAGAGACTCAAGAATTGACCCGCGCAGTTGCAAAATACAGACGAAACTCCAATTAGGCGCTATTATGGGCAGACAAACGAGCAAAATAGAACTTAAACGTATTTTGGAATGTGACCTTAATTCAGGAATAAAGAAGCTTTACAAACGAAATTCAGGATACGAAGAATCGCCCGTGAAAATGGCGAATAGAGAATTGCTTGGTTTCATGAAAGAGTCCATAGAGCAGGCATCAATCAATTCAGGATCACAAATAGAGGGCATACAAGAAATCGCTTTTAATGAGATACGGAAAAGCATAAATGACGTCAAATTATCTACTGCCATTAGCTCATATTTGGACAACGTGAACGTTAAGGAAACTGAAATCCATATAGAAAATATCGCACTAGTGAAAATTCTTAAAAAATACAATGGAATAGAGGGTGCTGCAACCCATTTTTCAGAGAAGATAACGCAAATGAAGCAAAACGACAAACAGATCCAACTAGTAGTCAACAAAGGAATACTATTGACATCAAAGATACCAATGCTTAAGGGAAAGCATGCCGAACTAGAAAAACTTTATGACGAACTAGAGATACTCGAGAGGCTCATAGACGAATCAATTAGAAATGACACAGACACTGCAGTCAGAAACGCTAAGCGAAAATGAAGGTATCGAATAATGAACGAACTCGCAAAAAAGCTTATTAATAAGACAAATAAAGAGCCTTGGTGACTAAATGAGTGGAAAATTTGACTTCTCAAAATTAAAGGAAATAAACGAAATTAACCAGAATACGGTTCTAAAGGCTAAAGTTTTGAAGCATTTGAAAGAATACAACCTTGAATATACACTCAGTCGTAACGTTGTCAGCGCAGTAGACGACATGTATTCTAAGCACTACTTAGACTCTATAAACGGAGTTGGTTCTCCTGTTGGGATGGTGCACGCCAATCTCTTCAATAGCATAAGGAACATGCTAGATTGGATAGAGGTAAAGACAGACCATACCTCTAGAGAAATAGGAAAAGCGTGGAACAGCATATACCTGAAGGGAAAAAATGAAATACTCTCTGACAAATTGGAGGAAGAACCACTAGTAAACGTAGATCGCAACGACAAAGACAAGTTCTACGAAGGTTTTCATGTGGGGAATCTTATCGTAGTTGGTTTACTTGCCAGATATGGAGGCGTAGAGGGGCTCAAAAACGAAATAATAAAGGAAGCGGAAATAGTGGCATCGCAACGTGAATAATGTGTCCTATCACGCTAACAAACCAGATCAAGAACACACTGCGTCGGGGTTGACGATGCAGCTTCTCGCCGCAGAAGTTAATGCCCCAATGCAAAAATATGACCTGCAGAAAGTGCTCGCACTTGGAGTTATTGGAGGGATAAGCGAGATGTATTCTAAACATGCCGCAGATTCTGCAATTGTTGGCGTACACACTGATTTCTCCAGGAGTATCGGAAAGATGCTATACTTAATAATAAACGAGACGGACTATTCCTATATGGAAGTGAGCAATGCGTGGAAACACCTATTCACCAGGAAAATGAACGAATTGAAGAGCTATAGCATGTGCGAGCAAGTAATAGAGAACGTTGCTAGCGATGAACTATCCGCATTTAAAGATTGGCACTTCATGAATCTTGCAGAAGTCGCGCTTCTCAGGGATTATGCCGGGCTTGACGGACTTAAGAATGCAATAACGCAAATAGCAACATTGCAAAGCAAGCAGAGAAATGCCAACGAATAGGCAAACCTGTCCTTCTTTATTCTTTTCTTTGTCAATTTTATTGATAGGATGAAGAGGATTCTAGTTGTAACGGGGACGCCAGGTGCTGGAAAAACCACAGTATTGTCGGGAATTCACGGGAAGCATACTCTGCTAAACATAGGAACATTGATGTTTGAAATAGCGCATGAACGCTATAAAATAAAAGATAGGGATGAAATACGCGCAATGCCTCCGGAAGACATTCTCAAGTTGCGTAAGATGGTGTTAAACCGCATAAAGAACATGAAAGGGAACATAATACTTGATACGCACGTGACCATAAGGAAAGGGCCAAGAATCGTTCCTGGTTTCTCCGAAAGAGAACTTGTAAACATAGGGGACATACTGGGGTTCATTTATATAGATGCCGATGCGAAAGAGATAATATTAAGAAGGACAAAGGACCTAAATAGAAGAAGAGACGTTGAGGACATACACGACATAAACGACCAACGAACCATAAATCTAGGCATTTTAAGCACGTTATCAGCTGCGATGAACATGCCCATATACCTGATAAAAAACAAGAAGGGCAAGTTGGCTGATGCTATTAAGACCGCAAACCGTGTAGTGGCTGACGCGTTTGAATGAAAGGTAATTGATTGAGTATTTTAATGCCGGAAATAATTGCGATAGGCGTAATATACAGCATATTAACGGTAGTTTTACAGCGAAAGCTGTCTGACATGAAGGGCATGTACGCGATTCAGGAAGAGATAAAGAAAAGAAGCGCAGAACTTCAGAGATTAGCTAAGGAAAATGCGGACGTAAAGATATTGGAAGCAAAGCAAAAGGAAGTGATGGGGATGCTCGGGAAGAGCATGAAGAACCAGTTCAAGCCAATGCTAGTCGTATTCCCGATGTTCCTCCTAGTCTATTATGTTGCGCTCCCTTGGGC
>JAJYJW010000009.1 GCA_021789155.1 Microcaldota archaeon | reverse complement strand
CGCCTTCCCGTTTGCTATGCAAGGGAATACGCCGCAGCTTTTGTATCCTTCAACGTTGAATCCAACCATGTCCTTGAAAGAAGAGTATTCGCTGAGGTTGTTGTCTATCATCTGCTTCATGGAGTTTGCGGCGAATTCCTCCGACGAAGTGAGGGTTTCCCTGCTGCCCGCGAGCTTGACGTGTACGTTGTCCGCTCCGGTGGAATAGGCAAGCTTGCTTGCGAACGCCTTTGCGAAATCTGCAAAGCTTCCTCTTCGCGAATCTTCGAACATACTGGAGAAGAATCCAATAGTGTTGCGTATTTCTGCCATCGGCCGCACCAACGCTAATATTTACAAAGCAAATAATAAAGAGTTTGGGTTGCAGACAATTTCAGCTTCTGGTTGCCTGCTTCCACCCTATGCCCCATTTTATGGCTATTCCAACGTAATATGCGATCAACAGGCCTCTCATGAATATATTGTATTGCAGCTCCTCCTTGCCTTCGCATTTCAATATGCCTTTTTTCATCATCTTCCTTACGCTCTTTGGCAGGGAATGAATTGGGGTTTCGTTTAGCGATATCGTAAGCGGACTGCTTCTGCCGTACTTTATTTCGGGCATCTCCTTTATTGGATTCCTATCTAGTTTAAGATCCCTCAAGTTTGGCATGCCGCAAGCACCTTTAGGTATGCGCATGAGCCGGTTTTCCCTTAGATCTAGGCTTTCGAGCCCTTGCATCTTAGAAATGCATCTTGGCATTGTTTTAAGATCGTTGCTGTATAGGCTGATGTGCTCGATGCTTCTCGATGCGAACAAGCGTTTTGGCAATGTGGTTATCTTGTTGTTGCTCGCATATATGCTATTGAGGGATGGCATGTCAGCTATTGCTCCAGGCAAGGTCCTAAGTTCGTTTCCTGTTATAAACAGGGTTTTTAATCCAGTAAGCAGGCTTATGCTCGGGGGTATCCCAACCAATTTACACCTTGCGAGATCGAGAACTATGAGATTTTTCCGTATTCTGTCGTCAAAAATATCAGTTATCAGCATATCCAGAGCCCTGTAATTGCTGCGTTCAGAGAAATCTTCAAAATATATTATTGAAGCGTATTTCAGCATTGTTTGCATGCTGCCGCTTCTAGGAAAGAACATGTTTCCGGGAATGTTATTTGATATGCCTTTGACGTATCTCGGGAAAGCGATTTTGGCCTCCTCTCTGGTAAGAATGCTCAAAAGCAATAATTCCGGTTTGTTGATGTCTTGCTCGTACCTTGGCGTCGCGATGCCGTGTGCATGCGCAACCGACAGGGTTTCATCAGCAAGCTTGAATAGGTCGTCGAATCCCTTCTCTGCGGATTCAATTATCCTATCTTCCATAAGCTTTCGCAATTCTGCGGTTGAGTCTTTCGGGAATTTGTTTACGTACTCTTTGACCTCATCGAGCGAATTGCATCCAGCGCAAAAATATTTCTTGGCATCATTTCCGGAATAAGCTTTCAAGGCGTTTTTCTTCAAAGGTATTGCGTATGTTCTTTCCTCTGGTAGCTCTATCCCTCGCGGAAGTTCTATGCATTCGGCCCTATCTATTACCTTCCTGCAGAAGAAACACGAAACCCGCGCGCTGCTCAACGCTTTGGCATCCTCTGAGGTCTCTTCTATTACCCTTGTGGTGGGATTGCGCTCCACGTCTTTTAAATTCGTATCGATGAAGAACGTGCTCTCCTGCACTACTTTTGGGCGCTTTTCCTCGCCATCTTCAAGCACTATTACCCTGTTATTTGCCATTCGCATTGCCCTATTGTATAGATTGAGATATTGCCCGCAATCTGATTTATAAGAGTATTTGTATCATCTATCGATCTCGGCATTGGTGTATAACGCGCTTCGAATAAGGCTTTATAATCGCTACGTACAATATATCCGTATTGTGGTCTAATGCCAGCGGGTGAGTACAACCCAGAAAACGTCGACAAAAGCAAGATGCATCAGTCTTTTGCGAATGTGATAAAACAGAGGAGCGACGCGAAGAAGAAGCTTTCTGGGATAAAACACATAATTGGGGTTTACAGTGCCAAAGGAGGAGTAGGCAAGACGACAGTATCCGTGAATCTTGCGTATGCGTTATCAATGCTTGGCAATAAGGTCGGAATACTAGATGCCGATATAGATTGCCCCAATGTAGCGTACTTCATGGGGGTCGGTACTGGCAAATTCGCAGGTTATCCTCTGGTTCCGCTGGAGAAAGACGGGATAAAGGTAATCTCGACTTCGATGTTCTTCGATGATTCCTCGAAGCCGATGATCTGGCGCGGCCCTATACTCACGAAAATGCTCAACGAATTCATACTCGATACGGAATGGGGGGAATTGGATTATCTGGTAATAGATTTGTCTCCCGGAACATCTGATGCTCCACTTTCGATAATGCAGCTTCTTCCGATGGAAGGTTTCGTATTGGTCACCACGCCGCAGCACATCGCAGCGATAAATACGCTCAAATCAGGTACCATGATATCAAAATTCGGCGTTGGAATTTTGGGCGTTGTAGAGAATATGAGCTCCGGAAGCATCGCAGCAGGCGCAGAGGTCGCGGAGAAACTGTCATGTGACGTTTTGGGCAGCGTGCCTTGGAAAGGCGCAATATCGGAAAGCGCGGACAAGGGAATGGCAGCAGTGCTTCAGGACAACGAGATAAAGGACATATTTGTGGGTATTGCTAAGAAAATAGCAAAGGCGTGATCTTATGACTGGACCTTTTGACGAATTATTGAAGGAATCTGCTATATTCGCCAGGAGGGACTGCCTTTCACCTCATTTCATCCCGGATAGTTTGCTGTTTAGGGATGAGCAGATAGCGAACATAGTAAAGGCGCTCACTCCGTCGCTACGGGGGGAGCGCGGGAGGAACCTGTTCATATACGGAAAAACCGGCACTGGAAAAACCTCATGCGTGCGCTACGTGATAGAGGAGGTAAAGAAACTTCCGACAGTGCGCTCTAAGATATCATATCTCAACTGCAGAATATACAGCTCAAGATACCGCGTGCTAAGCAAGATAATGAATGATCATTTGCCAACGTATTCGAAGAGAGGATACGGTTTAGTCGACATATACGAGAAATTGATAAGCTGGATAGAAGAAGACGGCAAAGTGCTCATGGTAGTTCTGGACGAGATCGATCTGGTAAAGGATCTTGACGATCTAGTGTACACTTTGACCAGGGCCAACAGCGACATAAAGAACGGCAGCATTACGATAGTCGGAATATCGAACAAAATATCAATGAAGGAAGAATTAGATCCAAGGAGTCTTTCAACCCTTTACGAGAACGAACTCGTATTTCCCCCCTATAATTCACGTGAGCTTCTTGCGATATTGGAGCAAAGGGCATCATTGGGATTGAAAGACGGGGTTTACGATAGGGCTGCGCTCGGTCTTGCTGCGGCAATCGCGGCGAAAGACAGCGGAGATGCAAGATTGGCATTGAAAATACTTTCTGGCGCCGCCGAGATAGCGGAAAACGAGCATAGGGAAAAGATAACAACCGCAGAAGTAGAGAAGGCATCCAAGTCTGCGGAGGAAGAGCTCGCGTACGAATTGATAAGCACATTACCAGAGCATCAGCGCCTCGTGATGTACGCAATAGCAACGCTGACGATACAAGGCGGAAGGTACAGGAAGCTCGCGGAAGGCACAGAAACTTATCTTTTCAGTGGCGAAGTTTACGATAAATACTCTGCAATAGCGAACTCAATGGCGAAGCAGCCCAAGAGCTCGCGCTGGTATCGCAAGTACATATCCGATCTGGAGATGCAGGGATTGATAGCAACGTACGAATCCGGCAGGGGCATACGCGGGCATACAAAATTGATAAAGCTGGATTATCCTGCGCAAAGGGTAAAAGAGACAATAGAGAGAGGACTTTTCAAAGAGGCTGAGGCTA
This sequence comes from Microcaldota archaeon, assembly GCA_021789155.1. Lineage (GTDB taxonomy): Archaea > Micrarchaeota > Micrarchaeia > Micrarchaeales > CABMGC01 > JAJYJW01. The sequence continues at coordinate 29,122 of JAJYJW010000009.1, read as the reverse complement.
ATGTCCAAAAAGAGGAACCAGAAAACCAAGAAACAGAAAATTGACATTGCGCTTTTCGACGCGAAGAAATACGAGCGCAAGCTTGGTTTCGATTCCTTGGTGGGCGAAAAGGAAGTGGCGATTCTCGACGAGTTCAGGGAATGCAAATCCTTGTATGCGATGAGGTATACGCACCAAGACATCGCTTACAGGCAATTGTCCGACAGCAAATGCATCGGCATAGTGTGCGAAGGGGAAGAACTGAGCCAGAAGACGCTCGACAGATTGCGCGAGTACTCGAAGCTGCTGATATTGAGCTACAGCAAGATTGCGCAGGAGAGGAACAGAATACCTATACTGTACAAAATGAGAAGCGCTTTCAGGCACGCGCATAAATCAGAGGTTAATGCTGCGATAGCATCGCTTGCAAACGCCCCGGAATTCCTCGTATCGCATGCGCAGCTTGTCGAGGTAGCGAATCTCATAACGAACGATTACGAGCTTGCGAAGAAAATGACCGAAAGTTTAGGTGAAGCGCTCAATGATATATAGAAGGAAGATAAGATACGTGCTCTTGGAGCTTACCTCGAACCTTGACATGAAAATCAAAGAGAATGAGTATGCATTCAAGAACTCGCTGCTTTCCTACATGGGCGAGCACAACTATGCGAATGCGAATCCACATATAATGCGTCAAGACGGCGACATGTTCGTGGTAAGGGTCAATCGCGGAATGGAACGCGAACTGATTCTTGCTACGTGCTTCATGAAGAACATAGGTAATTCTAGATTGGGCATATATTCGCTAAAGACCTCTGGTTCTATTAAGGGATTGTTGAAAGATACGGGCGTTTATTTCAAAACGAGAAATGTCAACAGGCGATTGGTTGGAAAGAAGACTTGATGAGCCTGAGCAAAGAACAAGCAAATGCGTGATCCTAGTTCCAGGATCTTCAGGCAACGCCCTTTCAGATCACAGGTACGCGTTTATGTCAGAAAAACTGAGGGAGCGCGGAATGTCGATGCTCTCTTTGGAAATATGGAATGAGCAGAACCTGAATTCGCTCACTCTTCACTACGTATTCAACGTTTTAGACGAACAAATACAATATCTCAAATCGCTTGGCTACGATCGCATTGGGATAATCGGCAAGAGTCTCGGAGGCGCGTTAGTGCTGCTCTATGAAAATCCTGCTATCTCGGCAAAAGTTCTCCTTGCGCCTGCAATGACCATAGAGCGGGGAAAAACCGCGAAGGATTTTCTTGACTTAAGCTTTTCCCAGATCCACCACATCAAGGCAGATCCATCGATGGTAAAGCCAGATTGCGACATTCTCATAATCCATGGAACCGATGACAGGAACATTAGCGTTGACAACTCCAGGAGAATGATAAAGCTCATGCGCAATGCGGTTCTTGACGAGATAGAAGGCACGAATCACTCTTTCAATGAGGAATGGGCACTGGCAGAAGTTACGCAGAAGACAGTGGACTTCTTCGATAAGGAGCTTTGAATGGTTTCAGAAAAGCAATTATTGCTTTCCTGAGAAATTCACTTGGCGAAGAGATGGATAAGATCATAGAGCTGGACGTGAGACCTACAATAGCAGACATCTATTCAAGAATTACAAAGCTTTCCGGCAACGAACCGATCCTGCTTTTGGGCGGAGCTTCAATAGCGGTTTTGTTTCAGAAGGACCGCAAGATTAACGACATAGATGCATATTGGCACAACAAGACGAAATTCGCGGAGATATCAAAAGAAGAGTTCGAGAAAAACGGATTCGATCCCCACTATACTAACGGCAAACTTGACAGCTTAATAGACAAGGCAAGCCTAATTGAAGTGGATTTCACAACGAAACCGGAATACGAGAACGTCACGCGCGACAAGATAATGAAAATGTGCGATGGAAACGTGAAGCTTGGGGAGGTGACGCTCATAGGGGTTGACGTGAGCGAGATCATGGAGAACAGCATGCTCGTCAAGATCGGCAATTCGACGATAAGGGTTCCATCTATACTTGATACCTTGCTCATGAAATACAACCTCTGGATTTATCGAGGAGAGGGCAAGACCGAAGGACAGAAAGACGCGGCAGACATTAAGACGGTTATTGAAAAGGGCCTTTCTAATTCGCTTGCGGACTTCGAGGCGATAGCGAAACAGGTCAACAACAGATACGGGGAAAAATACGCAAAAATGTTCATCGAAGATATCAAGCGCATCGCGGCACTGAAAAGCGACTGATTTCACGCGCTATTCGCAGCGGTTACCTTTACTCCCTCTACGAGCACGCTGGGTGCTATGTAATAATCTCCGCCGATGTCCCATGATGAAGTTTGCGTCGAATCGTCTGCCGAATAGGTCGTGCCGTCGAGCATTCTCAGCATGTTGTCGCTTATCCTTATGCCTACGGTGTTGATGCTCCCCAGCTGCTTTATCGCGAATTGAACTTCTCCGTTTCTCACGAATAGGGTTATGTCTCTAGGCACAGTTGAAAAATCGCCCGTGAGGTAGTTGCTGAATCGCGTGTACCACGTGTTAGTGACTACTATCCCCTTGTCGATGCTTCTTATCAATTCGTGTATGTCCTTCTTTCGTTTCCAGTGCTTGAATACCATCGCTTGCGGCACTGGGTCAACCAATCCTGCGTTTCCAGTGCTCTTCGTGTGGTACTTTCGTGCTGTAGAATAATTGTGTAGGTAATTCACGAACTTGCCCTTGTCTATGAGTTGCGTGTCCTTCGTAGGGCTCCCCTCGTCGTCGAATCTTCCCGTACCTATGAGCTCTTCTTCCTTTCCATCGTCGTAAATGTCGATGTTGCGGTTCGCTATAATCTTGCCCAGTTTTCCGGATAGGAAACTCCCGCTCTCCACGCTACTCATGCATGCCATGCTGTTGACGTTAGTGAATAATCCTCCCCCTGGCGATTGCGTGTATATCACGTCGTACTTTCCTGAGCTTATTTTGCCCTTTTTGCGCGTGTACCTCGCGAGGTTCGCTATTCTTTCCGCGAATCTCTCGACGTGCATGTTCTCGAGCCTCTTCGAAGCTATTATGTCCTGTGCGGAAAGATCTTTGTTGAATAGCCTGAGCGATAATCTCGAATATGCGCACGAATCGTGTGCATCGACCTTTTCGCTAGTCACAAGATGCCTATCGAGTTTGCTCATCACAAGCGTGCCGGCTACATTCGTGGCTTTGTTTGCCAGCGCAGTGTTGATTGCGGAGTATGCCATGTCTGCCATGAGCGAATTGTCGAAATTCGCTATCCGTTTGTCGTAACCGCACGCGTGATCGTATTTGAATGGCCCTTTGGCTATGCCATTGTAATCCTCCTTCGGTATGGCGTTGCTTATCGACATGTGCAGATTAGCTATGGCACTCTCTACCGCTTTCCCCTCGAAGGAATCTATGTTTGTTGTAGCTATCCTTTTTTTCGAGGAACAGAATATGCTCCCGCTCTTTTCGAATTTTGTTACCACGGAATCGACTTCGGAATTGGCTATCTTGAGGTAGCTCTTCCTGTATGAGTGCACATCCACCACAGCTTCGTCGAGTCCCTCTGAAACAAGTCTTTTCACTATGCTTTCGGCGCTATATTCCATGCAATCAACTCATGTCAAGCAGAACCGAAGGGCCGCCCATGCTTACCGGAACTCCCTGCATTGGTTCTCCCTTTCCGCAATTTCCCGAATAGAGCTTGAAATCCCTTCCGAGCATTCTTACCGAAGACCAGAATTTCTTCGTGCTGGTTTCTAGGACGTAATTCTTTATCGGCTTTCCTATTTCACCGTTCTTTATCATGAAAGCTTCATTTCCCTGATATCTCGAAAAGCTTCTGGTGTCGTCTATGTTCCACTCCATGAAGCTCTTGATGTAAACCCCTTTTCCAGCTTCTTCGATTAGTTCTTCGAAGTTCGTGCTGCCTTTCTTCAGATAAGTGTTGCTCATTCTTATCAATGGTTCGTTGGAGTATGAGTCGCTTCTGGCCGAGCCGTTGCTCTTCAATCCGAGCAATCCCGCGAATTCCCTGTTCGTAAGCAGTTCCTTTTGTATGCCGTTTTTGACCAACTGCTTCTTCCTTGCCTTTACCCCTTCGTCATCGTAAACGAAAAATCCCTCGCTTCCCTTTATCGTCGGATCGTCGAAAATATTGACGTGTTCGCTGCCGAGCTGCATTCCGAGGTTGCCCTTGTTGAGATAGCTGGTCCCGGCCTGTGCTGCTTCCCTCATGAACACTCTGTCAGCTTCACACGGGTGGCCAACGCTTTCATGAACTGCTATTCCCACTATTTCCGGGCTAGCTACAACTTTCCTGATTCGCGCAAGTTCGTATTTGCTAAGCCTTACTCCGTTCCTCATCACGTTCATCAGGCTTTCCGAATCCTCGCGTATCTGCCTTTTTATCGTATCTATCTTGAATGTCTCGTAGCCGCCCGTGCTTCCGTATTGGAATACCCGTTGCCTGCTCTCGTGCCCGTTTTTCAGGGTTACGCTGAAGAATGAGCTTAGCAAAGGCAATTCGGCGTGGATCTGCGTGCCTTCGCTGTTAACGTAAAATGCGTCCCACGTGCTCGAGCCCGCATAACTGCTTCTGTACTTTATGCCTGTAAGCTCCTGCATCTCCTTGTCAATTGAACTTAGGTCTTCAAGCATCCTTTCAGGTTCGACTTTCTCCTTCTCTTTTTCGGAATAGCTGGAACTTACGACCTTCTCGTGCGAAAGCCTTGTAGAAACCGAATTGAAAGGATGATAAGACTCGATCCCTCTTCTTATAGTATCCTTGTTTATTCTGTTTGTAGAAAAAGTGTAGAAATCCCCGTTCTTTAGCAGGCGTATCCTTATTCCGCTCTTTTCTATTCTCGCGCTTTCGTTGAGTTGTCCTTCTTCTATAGCGTAGGAAAAGCCCGTGGTGTTCTCTAGGAACGCCTCCGAATAATCAAAACCGAGTTTGGATGAAAAGGAGACGGCGTATTCTGCCATCTCCTCTTGCTGTTCCATAAGGGTTCAGCCGAATAGGCTGGCGAGCCCTCCTGCAGCTGCTTCCTCTTCCTTCTTCTCGTCTTTCTCCTCTTTCTTTGCTCCTGCAGCAGGTGCGGCCGCAGCAGGTGCTGCAACTGACACGTTCTGTGCATTCTTCACTACGTCCTTTATGTTGACGCTCTTTAGAGCATTTACAGTAGACTTCACTTGGGCTGCGTCTGGAGCAACTCCAGCGGCCTTTATGACGCTACTCATGTTCTCTTCGTTTATCTCCTTTCCTGCAGCATCAAGTAGAAGTGCAGCATATATATATTCCATCATTATTCACCTGGTAATATTATCAGCAAAAATATTTGTTCATTATACTATTTATTCCTTCTTCTGTTCCTCCTGTTCGGCCTTTAGCTCGTCAGGAACGCTCACCGATATTGAGAGGGCGCTTGCCACAGCCTGCGCAAGCAGCTTCTCAACTATCTCCGGTTCGTAAACCTTTGCGCTCAATCCCACGCCCATTGCGGCTATGTACGCTTTCTTTATGAGCTTGTCTACGTTATACTGCGTGACCATTCCTATATCCGTGCTTATAACGTCAGCGGCTCTGAATGCGCTCGCTATTTGCGTGCTGAGCAATTCTGGGGTTATCGAAAGGACCTCGTTTGTGTATATCATGTTCTGCGCGTACATTGCTGCGACTTTGGTTCCTGTTTCGAACGGAGTTATGTCAAGCATCTTCAATGCCTTTGCAACCGCTCCTGTTATCTTAGCGCCTTTCTTTACGAGCACCTTGCTCTTCGATATCACTACCTTGCCTTTGTCTATCTTGACGTCTATTCCCGCAGCCTTCAAATCTGTTACCGCCTGACCTGGCGCTATGGATGTTTCTCCTGCGTCTATGCCCAAGTCGTCTGGACTTATCTGGTTAGGCTTCGCACCCATCTTTATCCTGTTCTTCACTATGCTGTCGTTAAGCTCGAATGGATCCTTGTTTGAAAGGAGCAATGCAACGTTGCCCTTGACGTACTTCTCCAAATCCTTGAGCTTTGGATCCGATTGCAATATCTTGAGCATTAGCCTTTTCCTCGCAATGACCATCTTCATGTCCTTTTTCGAATTATTCCTCAATTTCTGGAATAATCTGTCTGGAACCGTCTCTAAAGGCAGAATACCAACTACGCTGTACTTCTTAATCTCTTCAGACATCTTGTTTACGTATTCCACTTTTTGGTTTTTGAACATCTTCATGCGATCACCTACATTACCTTGAGCGGCTTGCTCATTGTCAGTTTTATGTATGCTGATTTGATGTGGTTAGGTCCCAGCTTCTTGGTAACTGCGTCTATTACCTCCTTCATGTTCGCATATATCTTTTCCGGAGTGAAATCCTCTATTCCTATGATGCAATGCACCGTAGGAAGGAATTTGCCCTTGCTTCTGAGCGTTATGCTGTTGCCCATGCTGCCTGCCATCGTTTCCAGATTTGCGGCACTCATGAGCGGTTTTGGCATCTTTCCCCTAGGTCCTAAGAACTGTCCAACGGCTTTCGCTATTGCAGGCATGAGGCTCTGCTGTGCTAGCAATTCGTATTGCAACAAACCTGCAAGTTTTGCCTGATCGTTGTGATAGGAATCGAGGGTCGCAGGATCTATGACCTCTAGCCCAAGCCTATTCGCCGTTTCTAGTATTGCCCTTTCGTCCGCGAATATCGCCAGTTTGCTGCTCTTTCCGTGTCCGTGCGGCAACTTCACCGGAAGGTTCAGCTTGTTCTCCTGTTTCGTGAAATCTATTCCGCGGAAATTAATCGCAAGCTCTATGGTTTGCTTGAATTTCCTGGCTCCTTTATTCTCTCCGATAAACTTCGAAACTTCTTCTTCTTTTACCAATTCCATAATACGCCCCTCCTGCAACATGCAGTTATAACGGGAAAATCCGTACTTACAAGATTACTATTTGAAGCAAAAGGTATAAAAACGATTGACCTCAGAGCAGGTTTATTACTTTCTCTATGCTTTCCCTGGCTTCATCAGTTCTTGTATCTAGCACCATGTCTATTTTGCTGTTCAAAGCAGCAATAAGCTCATAATACGACAATCCTGATTTCATGGTAGCATCGCCTCCGAAGCGCATAATGTCTTCCTCGTGTTCTACGAGCACTGTCAAACCCAACTCCCTGAGAACCGGGACTATCTTTGTTTTTGCATCTTCTACTTCATTTTGTTCCGCAGGTATTTCGGCTTCGTAATATATGTTGTCCGCTACCTTTGCTTTGAAATCGTTTGCAGGCACGGCCTTTGCGATTGTGAATTCTATCCCTTTGTACATGTAGCGTTCGGACGTGCGCACTGTTGCCAGGCAATTGTAATAACCAAGCGCCCGCAAAAACTCCACTGCATTCAGGAATTCATCTTTCCTTATCTTCACTTCTATCTCTTCCCTATCTGCAGAGCTAGGTTCGCCGATCTTGACAACCAATTCCCCATCATCCTTTGTGACTCTGCACTTCAAATCCAGGAACCTACCGTTTGTTGCGAAGTCCTCTTTTTGTATTTTGTTCTTGTCTATTTTGCTTCTGTATAATAAATTGAACCTGGAAAATGACTTTATGAATTTGCCGTTGGTAGAAAGCTTTTCTGTCAGCATCTCGTATTCATCGTCGCTTAATTTTCCTCGCAGCTCTACTTCTATCATATAACCTTTACTTGTTGGAAAATCAAAGCATTTATTGGATGCGCTAAACGAGGGGGCACTCTTTTCCAATTTGTAGGGCAGTAAAAGCTAAACGAATTTTGAAGGTATCAAATCGGTTCCATTGACAACGAATCCCACCAACTCATCGATTTTTATCCTTTGCTGGTTCTTGCTGTCGCGTTCCCTTACCGTCACTGTCCCAAAATTCTCAGATTCCTTGTTTATTGTATCGAAGTCAACGGTTATGCAGTATTTCGTGCCTATGACGTCTTGCCTTGCGTACCTCTTTCCTATCGAAGCGGTCTCATCGTAGAATGACTTCACTCTTCCTTTTAATGCATCGTAGATCGAGTGTGCCTGCTCTACCAGTTTCTCGTCGTTTTGCAATGGGAAGACTGCAGCGGAGAACGGTGCGATGTATCCTGGGAATTTCAGATATTCCCTTTCGCCTTCCTTGTCGTATAATAGATCTACCAAAGACCATACGTTTCTGTCAACCCCGAAACTCATCTCGAGCACGTGCGGAAGAACCTTCTTCCCGTTGAAGTTTACCGAAAGATCTTCCCCGCTTCCGTTAGAATGAGAAGTGAGGTCGTAATCACCCCTGTAGTGCATGCCCCCTATTTCCTTGAAGCCGCCCCAGCTTTCGATGTCTGCCTCGATGTCGAAATGCACCTTGTTGTAAAAGGATCTGTTTACGCCTGCTTTTTCAAGGAAGCGTAGTTTCTCCTTAGGAAACTTCAGCACTTCAGTGTAAAAAATGTGCACGTAGCAAAGGTAATACGCGTAGAACGAAGGCACGTTGAATTCCTTTATGAACTGTGATATGCTCATGCTTTCGACTTCCTTCTTGCTGTCCCTTGTCACGTTTATTACTCTGTTCAGCATCTTTTCAGGTATTTTCTTGTCAAAAGTTTCTGGATCGAAGAAGTACTGAAGCTCTGCTTGCGTCAATTCTCTTAATCTATAAAGCCCTTGCCTCGGCGCTATCTCGTTCCTGTACGCTTTTCCTATTATCGCCAAGCCCAAAGGCAACTTCCTCCTCAACAGGTTGAATTCGCGCTTGAAATTGAGATAAGATGTTTGTGCAGTCTCAGGCCTTAGATAGCTTTTCTGCGATTTGTCCGGACCAACTCCAAGTTCGAACATCAGGTTGAATGGTTTCGCATCATACACTTTTCCTGAACACTTCGGGCACTTCACCTGTTTTTCATCGCAAATCTTGTTTACCTCATCCGCTTGCGCGCCTTCCTCTATTCTTACGCCTAGATCGCCAAGCAGAATGTCTGCCCTGTAATAGGTCTTGCATTTTTGGCATGAGACTATTATGTCATTGAATAGTTTTACGTGTCCAGATGCTATGAGCGGTTTTTCAGGAAGGACGAATGCGCCATCGAGAAGGTACGCGTTTTCTATGTTGTCTACGAAGAACGATAGCCATGCATTCTCGAATCTTTTCTTGAGCAACGCTCCAATATGTCCATAGTCATAGAATCCAGCTACGCCCCCGTATATCTCCGCAGCAGGCCAGAAAAAGCCATTTTCCTTCGTAAAAGATTCCATCGTGTCGCTTTTCATCTATACACCGGACATTTGCATTAGTAGTTTCTAGGTTCTATTTATATAAATTCTGTTCAGCGCGCCATTCTGCTGCGCCTTTTCATCGCAATGGTTTTGGTTTCATTATCGCGCTGCGCGCTGCGAAATTCAACCTTTTTATTGTCAGTAGGCAGAGTGTCTTTGTTGCATTTGCTGCAGTGCAGAACTACTTGCCCATCTTTCTTTACCGGCAACATCATGTTGTGACAGGTGTTGCACTCATTAATCATTCCCTTACCACGTATTATATCTTTTTGCGCTGGTATTTAATAGCAAGGCATGATTAAACGAAATACAAAAGTCATAATGGCGTAGAGGGTAAACACGCGTCGAATAAAAGAAAGGGTAAATCAACAATAAACTACGAATCAGAGGATCTGGAAGAAAGCAACCTGATAGTTTATCAAACCGAAGAAGAAGCCGAAGGGTGCAGCGTAGGAACTCTCGCTTCCATAACCGGAATAGAATTCTCCATTATGCATGCTCTTGAGTTCATATCCGGAAAGGCGAGAAACCAGCAGCAGATCAATGCGCTAAATGAACTTGCCGTTGGCGACAGAGTGGTGTTTACTGAGCAATTCGGCAGTGCGGTAATAGACGGCATGATAAAGAGAAGAACAAGACTTTCAAGGCTCAAACTTGATTATACCCGCGATTCTGTGGCTAACGCTACTGAGCAGGTAATCGCCGCAAACGTAGACATTGCGATAATAGTCGCGTCTGTAGTCCATCCGTCCTTCAACCCAGGTCTTATTGACAGGTATCTGGTGATATGCAATTACGGAAACGTAAAGCCGATAATCTGCCTGACAAAAATAGACAAGGGTAGCATTCCAGACATGCGCGCTTACGAAAAACTCGGAATAAAGGTGTTCGCAGTATCGAATGAAACAAAGGAGGGGATGAGCGAGTTGATGAGTTTTATCGAGGGAAAGACTTGTGTTCTTGTAGGAAACAGCGGCGTTGGCAAGTCATCGCTCATCAACAGCATGCTTCAGGGAGAAGTTCTGCTAACTGGAGAAGTCAGTTCAAAATCGGGCAAAGGGAAGCATACAACATCGTCGTCATCACTGCACGTAATAGGCAATTCAACTTTCATAATCGACACGCCAGGGATACGTGCATTAAGCCTCAAGAACATAGAAAAGGAAGCACTGCACTTTTACTTTCCGGAATTCGCGCAGTTTTCAGAAGGATGCGAATTCAACGATTGCACGCATTCACATGAACCTAAATGCGCGGTGAAGGATGCGGTAAATGCGGGAATGCTTTCTAAAGAGAGATACGCCAGTTACGTGCGCATTTTGAATGATGAATGAATGAGAAGTGCGAGTGCCGGGATTTGAACCCGGGCATCTGCCTTGGAGGGGCAGTGTCCTACCAGACTAGACTACACTCGCGCAGATTATAGTTTCATACAACATCTATTTATTACCGTATCAAACTCCCAAACCCATTGACTTGAATCTTTTCAGAATGTCGCGATTGTTCTTCATGCTGTTCATCAGCTTCTTCATTTTCGCGAACTCGCTTATCAGATCCTTGACGTCCTTTTCCGTTCTTCCGCTTCCCTTTGCTATCCTTTCTATTCTCCCTTTCTGCTTAAGCAGAGAGTCGTTGTTCCTCTCTTGCTTTGTCATGGAGCTTATAATCACCTTGTAGTTCTTCAGCTTCTCCTCGCTCTGCTCTATCGCTTCCTTCGGGACGTTTGACATGCCCATCATGCCGAGTATGTTCTTCAATGGTCCGGCACCGGACATTGTCTTAAGCTGCGTATAGAAAGTATCGAAATTCAGCTCCATGTTCTGCATGTTTTCCGGTTTGACGTTCGCTTCTTGCATACCTTTGTTAACTGCATCGATCAACCCTTCAAGATCCGGCATCCCGAGCAATCTTGCTACGAATCTCTTTGAGCTGTAGCTGTCAAGCGTATTGAGCTTTTCCCCGCTTCCGGTGAAAGTGAGCTTCGCGCCGGATTTGCTTACCGCGCTAAGTGCTCCTCCTGCTTTTCCAGAGCCGTCAAGCTTTGTAACTATCACGCTGTTGATTCCCACTTCTTTGCTGAATTCGCTGGCCTGTTTTCCTGCAACCTGGCCTATGTCTGCGCTTATGACAAGCGCCTTCTCATCGGGCTTCACCGCTTCAGCTATCCCCTTCAGTTCCTTCATGAGTTCGGCATCGAGTCCGCTTCTTCCGCTTGAATCAAACACTATGACTTTTCTGTCCTTTAATGCGGCAAGCCCTTCCTTTGCTATCTTCACAGCGTCATGTCCGTTCTTTATTCCGAAGAATGCGATTCCGGCCTGCTTGGCAAGCGTTTCCAATTGCTCATATGCTGCAGGGCGCGTCACGTCGCAACATACCACTCCGGCACTCATTCCACGGTCTTGGTAGAATTTAGCCAGCTTCGCGGCAGTTGTGGTTTTTCCGGAGCCGTATAACCCGAGAAGTAGTATTCTTTTAGGCGATATCTCAGGCGAATAATCATTGCCCATGAGTTTTACCAGCTCTTCATAGAGCAGGTTAATGACGTAGTCTCTAGCGGTCACTCCAGCAGGAAGGTTCGCGCTAAGCGCAGCTGTTTCTATCTTTTTCGTAAGTTCGAAAACTAGCTTTACTTCCACGTCTGCGCTTAAAAGAGCTTTTTGCAGCTCCTTGTTGAACTCTTTTATCGCTTTCGTGTCTATTATGGTGGCTCCGGTAAGCGTTGCTACTGCCTTCCTTATACCTTCGCCTAAGTCCATGATGTTATTAGTGTCTTAAATTATAAAACCGCATGCATTACAGGTCATTCTGCTCTACGAGCTTCTTTACCCTTTTTCGTATCTCCTCTATCACAGCAAGCAATTTGCCGTAATTGTAGTCTTGCCTTAGACTTACGTCATCAATGCGCCAATGCGTGAAATTCTGCATGTCGCGAATCCTCTTCGGAACTACTCCGTTAACCGCGCTGTTGCTCATCAAGGCTATGATGAAATCAGCGTCACTTATCATCTTTTCGGTAACTATCCTCGCTTTTCTTTTCCTAATCTTGAGATTCATTTCATTCATGCATCTTATTACAAGAGGCGCAGCATCCGCGTATCTCGTATTGACAAATTTCTCGTCAAATCCTGCACTGATAGCACTCGACTTCTTGGCCATCGTCTTGAATAGCGTCTCCGCTATCCTGCTTCGTCCTATGTTGTATTGGCACAAAAATAGTATTTTCATGTTTTCAATCCATCTAGAAATCTTTTGCCATTCATGTAAGGCACGAGGACATCTGGTATTTTGACTCTCCCGTTTTCATAATAATTTTCAATCAAAACTGCGATTGTCCTCTGCACTGGCATGGCTGTGCCATTGAGCGTGTGCACATACTTCCTTTCGTTGTTGCTGTCATACTTGATGTCTAAGCGCATGCTCTGCCAATCAGTGCAGTTGGAATGCGATCCTAGTTCTCTGTATTTTCCCTGACTTGGCATGTGTGCCTCTAAGTCATATGTTTTCGCGACCTGCAATCCCGTATCTGCGCTGCAAAGTTCGATCACGCGATATGGAATGCCTAAAGCCTTCATTATTTCTTCCTCATTTCTGACAAGTTCTTCAAGATAATTCCAAGAGTCTTCCTGTTTCGCGAATATGAATTGCTCTATCTTGTTGAATTGGTGAACTCGGAATATGCCCTTAGTGTCTTTTCCATGGGATCCTGCTTCTCTCCTAAACGATTGGCTAATGCCAACATACCTCAATGGCAATTCGCTTCCTTTGAATACTTGTTCCGCGTGCATGGCCGCAATAGCATGTTCTGCCGTGCCTATCATGTAAAGCTCCTCTTCCATGTGCTCATAATCTGCATCATTACGTATCTCTCCAGTTTCGCTCACTTTGTACATGGCATCTTTGAAAGTATCAAGAGGTGCTGCACCCATGAAGTATTTCTTCCTTATCATCAGCGGAGGAGCGACTAGCGTGTAACCTTTTTTGATGATGCTATCTATACCGAACCTTATCAAAGCTTGCTCTAGCAAAGCCAAATCTCCCTTCATGTAGAAAAAGCGCGATCCCGCCACTTTTGCGGCGTTTTCCACATCTAGCAGGTTCATTTCTTGTAAAATTTCATCATGCCCTTTTTCTATTCTCTTTTCAGCGCTTCCATATTTCCTAAGTTCAACATTTTCATTTTCGCTGTTTCCTACTGGAACGTCATCTTTCAATATGCATGGAAGATTCCACAATAACATCTCAAGTTCCTTGTTTACTTCGTTAGCTTGTGCTTGTAACGCTGCGATACTCTTCTTGCGCGATGCAAGTTCATTCACGTTCGTAGAGTCCTTTCCCAGCTTCTTCGCATTCGCTATATCCATGCTGCCCTTATTCAACGCGTGCTGCTCTTCTTGTAATTTCGTGTTTAGTTCTCGCAGCATTTTCTCATTTGCCATCAACTTGTCAATATCAAATTTGGATTTTCTCTTTTCAACAGTTTCACGTATTTCTTTTTCGTGCTCTCTTATGAATTTCATGCTAATCATAGTATCACTTTTCATAGTTCAAAACATCAGCCGCAAGGAGCCACAGATCAGTAGTTCGCACTTCCTTTTCGTTGCCGTTCTCGTTGAATTCTAATAATCCAAGCTCTTTAAGATTGTATATGTTGAATTTCAGAGTGGAATCTGGTATGTGCTCTCGTTCCTTTACCTTGCGTACGAGTTCGCTTATGCACACTCCCTTGCTCGCATTTACCGTATTCAGGATCAGAATCTGCTTGTTGCTAAGTACATTGCGCAGCAGATGCGCTATTTGCATATTGGCCTTTTGAATGTTGATTGGAAAGGCATCAACTCACTCTTAACGGATATCTTAGGGAAAGAATGATATATAAACATCTAGGTCAAGAATTCCTGTCCGTTTAACGGCACCAGTACGTACTTGTTGATAAATATAAATATATGTTAGAGAAATTTGTACCTACTGATTTGCATGTCAACAAAATACGCAGAAATGAAAAATAGCAATATTCCAGTATTCGGCATAACAAACGAGGAATTGATCAAGCTCGCGTCTTTGCCAGTATCAGTGAAAGAAGCACACGTAAGAATCGTCGGCAACTTTTTCGAGGGTGCGTACACCTTTGAGTTGCATAGAAGGGAAAGTTCAAATGCGTGGGACTGCGGATGGGTGGCGAAAGACAGTTCTATCGAAATCGATGAAACCGCACTGATAGGGAAGAACGTTGTGATATTGGGACACAACGTAAAAATAGGGAAGAACGCAGCAGTAGATGGAAACATAGTAATAAAGGACAACGTAACTATAGGCGATAACGTCGAACTTGTTTCCGAAGAACAAATGGAGGTATTGCAGGGTACGTATAAAATGTACGATGAGAAGGCAGAACTTGAATACCTGAGGAACCTGGTGAGCAGAGCAGGATTCTCGAAGGTAAATTCCTGCATTTACAAGGATTTCTTAAGGAGCAGCTACAATCTGGAGCGTTAAGCGCTCCATTGCAGCATTAACCTTTTTATTTCAATTTTACATTCTCTTTCTAGGATAGGGTCGTGTAAGAATGTAGAATCTGGTTTCTCCGCTAAGCTCAACTATCACTCTTTCTGCCAGAAGCTTTGCCGGATCCTGCATCTGCGGTATCCTTGTCGAAATATCTGCGAAGTTTTCGAACTTCTTTTCCTCTCTGGCTTGAAGTATACTCTTAAGGTTCTTCTTGCCTACTCCGGGAAGCAATTCAAGCGCATGTTCTCTTATGTTTATCGGACCTAGCGTGTTGAAGAGCTCAACGAATCTTGCTTCGTTCCTCTTTATTATGTCATAGACCGCATTCCTAAGCTCATTCTTTGCCACTTCGGTCAATTCATCGTGGTTGAGCCTGGTCTTGATTAAGGCTATCTTGTCGCGATCCCCTTTGCCTATATACACCCTTTCCCCTATTTTCATCTGCGCTCCAGGCTTAGGTATCACTTCCAGCAATGTGAATTTGCTCTCTCCGACGACCTCTGAAACAGGTTCGGATTTAGTAGAAAACGACCTTCCAGTAGGCAGAAAATCAAGTACCACGCCGTATTCTTCCAGCTCCTCCTTCTTATGCTCCATTTCCACGCTCGCCACCCTATTTCGATGAATACTTGGCGACAATGTCCATTATCGCCTTGATTTCGGAATCGTCAAAAGTCTTTTTGCCGATGACAAGGGTGTTCTTGAGCTGAGTCTCGTTTACAGGCATTACGTCTACGACGCTGACTGCGACCTTCTCTGGAAGACCCAGATCTATAAGCTCTGCTTTCATCTTCTTGGCTTTCTCGGTGCTTATCTTCACGATGTTTTCGGCAAGCTCTGCCGCTATCTTCTGCTCATAGCCAAGTTCTACCTTGCTTCCCTTCTTCCTGTTTGCGAGAATCTCCTTGCTTTCGGCTATGGTTATCGGTTCTGAGCTGACGTGTTCGTTGCCTATCATCGTTAAGCACCACTGACTAACTATTTGGAAAGACAGTTAATAAACCTTTGTGTACAACCCTAAACGCTGTTGGAAAGAAGTGGAAAAGCAACGAAAAGGTTAAAATTACCAGTTGCAACATACTACAAAGAATGATTTCATGGATCCGCTTTCAACATATAATGCGATTATAGCCGAGATTAAGAAGCACGTTGCGGGAAAGGAAGATGCGATGCGTTTGCTTTTAATAGCAGTAGTAGCGGGCGGTCACGTGCTTCTTGAAGGTCCTCCGGGAGTTGCAAAAACAACTCTTACAAAGACCCTCTCGCAGACTATAAACGCGGATTTCAAGCGAGTCCAGGGTAGTCCTGACCTCGAACCAAAGGATTTCACTGGCTATACGTACATTGATGAGGATAACAAGCCCCAATTCAAGAAAGGGCCTGTTTTCACGAACATGCTTCTTATTGACGAACTCAACAGAACTACGCCAAAGACGATGAATTCTATGCTCGAGGCCCTTGAGGAAAGGGTAGTTACCGCAGGCGGAAAAGACTTTGAATTAATGAAGCCGTTTACGGCATTCGCAACGCAGAACCCTCTAAACGTAGAAGGCACTATTCCTCTGCCGAAAGTGCTTGCGGACAGGTTTCTGATGAAAGTTGATGCTACTTATCCTTCGCTTGAGGAAGAGCAATTGCTGATAAGGCTAAAGGAGAAGAACGAAAAGCTCGAAGTCAACAAGATAATAGGGGTAGAAGACATTCTGCGCATGCAGGAAGAGGCTAAGAGCGTGGAATTGCCGGAAGAGCTTGTCGGATACATAGCAAGATTGGTATCTGCCACAAGAAACGACATTCACGTTGTAATGGGAGCAAGCCCCAGGGCAGACATAGCATTCATGCAGTGCGGCAAAGTCAAGGCTTATCTCGAGGGCAGGAACAAGGTTACCCTTGATGACCTTAAGTTCTTGGCGAAGCCGATACTTACTCATAGAATAGCGGTAAGATCAACAGGGGGAGTAGGCGTAAACGGAATAGTAGATGGGTTGGTAGCAACAATAGAATGATACTATGAAGATCACCCTTTTCATAGCGCCAACGCCAAACGGGTTCATAGCAAAACCTGGCAATGACACAAGCTTCGTCTCTAATAGGGACTGGCTGCTTTTTCTGAAAGACGTTAAAAAGATAAAATGCGTTATAATGGGCAGAAATACGTATGAACAAGGTGCCATGAGCAAGGTTTTCCCTCTAAAAGGGTGCATGAACGTCGTTCTTACGCGTGAGAAGATGAAAAGCACGGATAACTGCATATTCACAAATGCACATCCAAAGCAGATTCTTAAGTTGATTGAGAAGAGAGGTTACAAGCACGCTGCATTGATAGGCGGCGGCGTTGCGAACTCCGTTTTCATGAGTGCAAATTGCGTAGACGAATTGTGCCTTGACTTCATGCCTCGCATATTCGGTAAAGGCATCAGAGGATTCGCAGAAATTGATTTCGAGAATAGATTGAAGCTGATTTCCATTAGGAAGTTGTCTGCAGATGAAATAAGGCTAAGATACAAAGTGCTGAAAAGCGGCAAGCGATGAATAGCGGAACATCAGTAATCTGCTAAAGCATTAAAAACCTTCACGTGTAAATACTTATGCTTATTGTATTCAATAGAAGCAACGGTCGTGTTTTATATGTCTAGCAAGAAAGCTGAAAACAAGCTGCTCGCAGTTATAAGGGTTAGAGGTAGCGTAAGGGTGAGGCAGAGCATACTCGAAACTTTGAAGAGGATGAATCTGAATCACGTGAACAACATGGTTCTTGTGTTCGCAAACAAATCGAACATGGGCATGATAAAGAAGTGCTCAGATTTCGTCACATTTGGGGAAATCAGCAAGGAAACGTTGGCGAAGCTCTTCGAGAAGAAAGGCATAAAGGCAGAGCAAACAGCAGTGGAAGAATTGGTAAAGGGAAGCAAGAGCGCAAGGGATCTTGAGATAGCGACTCCGATTAAGATGAAGCCTCCAAAGCACGGATATGAAGGAATAAAGGAACACTTCAGCACGGGGGGAGCTTTGGGCTATAGGGGAGATGCGATCAACAAGCTCATAACGAGAATGATGTGATATTCATGGTAGTAAGAATAAAGAAGAGAAGCAGAAAATACCTCGGTTCAAGGCGTTGGGGAGTAGGAAACATCAAGAACGCAAGAGGTAAGGGAGACAAGGGAGGAACAGGAAAAGGAGGAAGAAAGTACAAGTTTACGAGAATAGTAGTTTACGAAAAGGAAAGGATAAGAACGAAAGGATTCGCATCCCTTGCACGCAGATTGGAAGAAATAAACTTATCAAGAATTGACAAGATGGCGAGAGAGAAGAATAGCGATTCCGTTGATCTCAAAGGCTACAAGGTTCTTGGCAATGGAAAGCTCAGCAAGGCGATAACGGTAAAAGCAACTAAGTTTTCAAAGCGCGCCGAAGAAAGGATAAAGCAAGCTGGCGGCAAAATAGAGAAATTCGAGTAATTACGGCAATTGCCGCACATTGCACGCTCCATTTAAATAGGTGAAGCTCGATAGTTTACTACTGAAAGTAGTAACTAGTACGGGAGAGGGGAAGTTGGATTGCATGAATCCAACAGCGATGAAGCTTAAAGGCCTTGTCGCTGTTGCTTCACTGATTCTTTAATATTTTTAACCAGCAAGACGCAAGTATTCAGGATAATATGCAAAAGCATATATGTGCTGGTTCAGTATCATCTTCATGGTGAATGCGGTCGAGGGCGAAGCCCGCAAGCTAATCGTTGTTCTTGGGGCAGGATTGTATAGCGATGGAACTCTATACGAAAGCTCCAAGGCAAATGTTGAGAAGGGAATCGAGATTTTCAAGAAGGATGAAAAACAGGCCATGATATTCTCCGGAAAATGGAATTATTTCCTAAAACCAGAACCTCCGATTACAGAAGCCAGGGCAATGAAAATATATGCGATGAAGCTCGGCCTTCCTGAAGCGAATTCGATAGAGGAAGACAATTCCTACGATACGATTGGCAATGCGTACTATACCGACAAGATAATAAGCAAAATGGGTAACGTTGGTTCCATAACCGTAGTGTCTTCAACATGGCACACGCGCAAGTCAAGCTTCATATTCGAAAAGGTTTTCGCGAACAGATTTGAAATATCATTCGAGAAGGCAGAAGTTTATTTGCCGAAAGAGAAGCAGGAGCAGATGGCAGTGCAGGAGCACAGCAAGCTTCAGAAGCTGATTCGCATTTATGGTAGCCTGCAAAACGGAGATAACAAGGGATTCGCAAAGCTGGTAGAGGCGCAGCATCCTTTCTATGCAACTGATAAAAGTAAGATTCCCGAAGAGGAATGGCGCATCATAAATTCAACTGTTCCCACGATAAACTACATAATCTGATGAATTATCCGAAATTCCAGGCCTTTAGAAATCTTTATATACCAGAATTTTCATATTAAATAACATTTGAGGGAAATTGCAATAAGGCATTTTCTGATTCTTTACAGCAAACAGGGTAAATCTAACATTAGTATATTGTCTGATTTTTCAGGATTTTTCAACTGCTGCTTGTGTAAAGCATCGCAAAGCCAAATGCGCCCTCAATTTTACATTAAATACAATTTTAATCACCACATCAAAATGGTGAGTTGGCAAAATGGAAAAAATACAAAACAAAAATGAAAAATCAGTAGGTAACGCTATTGACATTACGAATACTCTTAGGAAGAGTACAGACGTATACGAGCAATACTATTTGGGCAATGGCTTCGGTCAGCAGACCCACGCGAAAAGCATGAATGTGCTTAGCCGTTTCTTCAAGAATAACGGAGTAAGCAGCGTGCTGGACTTCTATTGCGGTACTGGTCGCAATTCATTCTTCCTGTCAAAGGAAGGCTTCGATGTGCATGGTTTCGACAGGTCAAAGTTCGCACTCGACATTGCAACACAAAAGCAGAAAGAAAACAAGACTGACGTGAAATTCAATCTTTTCGAGCTCGAGGGAAAACTACCATACGAAAATTCATCGTTCGATGCAGTCATAATAGTAAGAGCGCTTTATCAGGCCAAAATGGACACGATAAGGAAGAACGTCGAAGAGATAAGCAGAGTCACGAAGAGCGGAGGTTACGTCTACATGGAAAGCATCCAACACTTCAAGGATTGGAATAGCGAGGAGCACAGAGCAAGAGTATTGGAGACTGAGGAGAAAGGCACGTACCAATACAAAGACAATGGTAGTTACTACCATATGTTCACCAAGCCTGAGATAAAAGAGCTGTTCAGCGATTTCAAGACCATAAGATTCTACTTCAGGAACGGGCACTTCTACGTGCTTTTCCAAAAGCCCTGAAACAAGTCTTTACATATCGCAGAATACGATTTGCAGAAGGTTTATAAGAGTGAATTTCGCATCATCTACGATTCAAAATTTTACGGTTTAACAACTGGTTAGATGGACAAACTAAGGCTCGCCTTTTATTCAGATACATACTCGCCCGCAGTAGACGGTGTAGTGATATCGATTCTGAATTTCAAGAAGGAGCTCGAAAAGCGAGGTCACAAGGTATACATATTCGCCAGCGGCGATTCCAACGCCCAGAGGAAGTTTTCCAGCAAGGATACTTTCATATCGAGAGGGATAAGGTTCAACCCGTATCCCCAATACAGGGTCGCGCTTTTCCCGTATACATCAATCCTCAAGCTCAATGCATTGAAGGTTGATTTGATACACGCTCATACGCCATTCAGCATGGGTATGGCAGCGCTTGCAATAGCGAAGCTTGGCAGATACCCTCTTGCTGGCACATTCCATACTATGATTAACAACAAGCAGATCGTAGACGCATATTACCCAAAGAACAAGTTCCTAAGGGAAATGACGAGCAAATACATGTGGAAATACGCAGTATTCTTCTACAAGCAGTGCAATACCACGATAGTGCCAAGCGAATCCATAAAGAAGCTCATGGCGAATGCGGGAGTGGAAAACATACACGTGGTTCCAAACAGCGTAGACGTTCATGCCTTCAATCCAAACGTAGACGGCTCTTCCACAAGGAAGAAGCTGGGATTGAGCAATAGGGATAAGGTAATACTTTACGTCGGAAGGACGAGCAAGGAGAAGCGCCTTGAGGACCTTCTGAAAGCAGTTAAGGTGCTTTCATCCAAGGACAATCGCATAAAGCTGGTAATCGCGGGTGCTGGACCTGCGCTTGATCATTACAAGCATCTTGCAGTAAAGCTAGGAATAGGCAATTCGACCAAGTTCCTGGGCATGGTGCCACACGACAAGCTACCTGAGATATACGCGATGAGCGATGTATTTTCAATACCTTCTACATTCGAAACGCAGGGCATTGTAGCGTTGGAAGCGATGGCGAGCGGAAAACCTGTCGTAGGCGCGAATTACCTTGCGCTGAAGGAATTGATACAATCAGGGGTAAACGGCGAGAAATTCGATGCCGGAGATTATAAAGGTTGCGCCAAGCAGCTAACTAAAGTTTTAAATAACTCATCTACGTATAATAAAGGTGCAGTTAAAACCGCACAGGAGTTCTCAATAGAGAGGACCACTGATAAATTAATTAATGCTTATAGACTACTTTTGTCTGAAACTCGTTAAGGGGATTTACTGGACACAGAAGCAGAAAAGAACACAAGCAACGCTCCAGAAGCAGCGGCCGAGAGGCAGCAGACGCCAAAGGAAGCTAGAATAGCCGAGCTGAAAGCCGGCATAGAAAAAGAGAGAAAAGGCAGAGAGGAACTGGTTTCGAGGATAAGGGCTTTGAGAAAGAGGCTTGCATACAAGAAAGCAGAACTTGAAGCGGTAAAGAGCCTTGTTGCAATAAACAAGGAAAGGCCAAAAAGCATTGGCTACCTGAAGCGCATTAAGGAACGTCTTGAGTTTAAGATTGCAACGGAAGCAACTTCGCTCGGTGCAGAGAAGGAATTGGTGAGGAAGATCGATGAAGTCGAGCGCGAATTGGAGAAATCCCTAAAAGTCTACAAGATGCACAAGAAGGTAGAGCTTGTCACTAACGACATAGAGGAAGCGAGCAAGCAAATCGACGAAGTGCAAAAGAAGATAGCAGATAGCGACAAAGTTCTTGACGATTTGTACGGAGAGCTTAGACGCATAACCGGTTACAGGAACGGCGAACATCGCGGTTCAAGAACCTCATCCGAAAGGAAAGAGGGAGGCCAAAAGCAGCCTGCGGAGATAAGCTTCGCAGACATAGCTGTCATAAAGGACAAGACCGGAAATTCTGGCTATTCTGACGATGCAGACATAAGCAGTAACTAATAAGAAACATAAAACAACATACAAAGGTGTATAGATTGAAAGTACAGTTTTTCGGAGCAGCAGGAGAAGTAGGTAGAAGCTGCATTTTGATAGAAAGCAACGGATCAAGAGTATTGATGGACGCGGGAGTTAAGCCATCTGGCGAAGGAAGTCAGGGCAACAACACGTTTCCTGTAATACCAGACGACATGATAAAAAGTCTCGACGCAATAGTCCTGACGCATGCCCATCTTGACCATGCCGGATATCTTCCGCATATCTTCTCAACAGGATGGAAAGGCAAAGTGTATGCCACGAAGCCCACGATGGAGCTTTCGAATGTTCTCGTCAACGACTACATGCGCATAAGCAACCCAAGCAACGTGACAAAAAACGGCCTCAACGCATTGCAGAAAGGATACAAGCTAGTAGAGTACAACAACGAATTCAAAGTGAATGACATGTACTTCAGGCTCCTTCCGGCAGGGCACATCCTAGGAAGCAGCATGGTGCAGGCGACAGACGGGCACAATACAGTGCTCTACACTGGCGATTTCAACTTAAAGGTAACGAAATTGCTCAACCCTGCGCACAGCTCTAACCTCAACGCCGACACGTTGATCATGGAAAGCACATATGGCGGCGAGAAGGACGTATTCCCTACGGAAACGCAGATTCTCAAGGATATGATGCAAAGCATGAAGGAAACCCTCAACAACGGGGGCAAGGTCATAATACCTAGCTTCGCAGTTGGAAGGGCACAGGAAGTCCTCTTCATACTCGATGACTACATAAGATCGGGAATATTGCCAAAGGTGCCGATATACATAGACGGCATGATCGGCAAGGCGATAGGAATCTACCGCCACAACGTGATCTTCTGCAGGGAAGAGATCCAGAGGAAGATCCTGATGAGCGAAATAGATCCTTTCAGGAGCGAGAACTTCTTCGAGGTTAAAAGCCCTGGAATGAGGAACAGGATAATGCATGACAAAAGGCCATGCGTAATAGTCACCACGAGCGGAATGCTCAACGGCGGCCCTATAACCAAGTACCTCACATCATTGGCGGGCGATGAGCAGAACAAGCTCATACTGGTAGGCTTCCAGGTGGAAGGCACGAGAGGAAGAACCCTGCTCGATGGCGCAAAGGAACTCGATATAGACGGCAACAAGGTAGAGATAAAGTTGCAGGTAGAGATGTACCATCTTTCCGCTCACGCGGACAGGTCGCAGCTCACGAAGTTCGTGGACAAGATAAACGGTCTAAGCAACACTTTCCTCGTTCACGGAGAGCAGGAAAAGATAGACAGCTTGTCTAGCGCACTCACGCAAGCGAGAGAACACAGGTTCAAGACCCATAAGCCAAATCTCGGATTCAGCATGGAGTTCTGATGAACTCCACTGAATTCTACTTGTTTTTTATGCGTTATGTTTTTTCTTAGCATTATTTTTGATCGTTAAATTTGAATTATTTTTCAAGTTTATTTTTAAGTTTTTCTATAAGTGTATCAGCATCATTTTCAGCACTCGTAAGAACGTCATTAACTTCATTTATTTTAATGTCAATATTTTTGGCTAGAATGTCAATATCTGTAGGTGAATTCGTAAGTTCTAAGTCAACTTCTCTTTGTGATTCCTTTAGTTCCTTATTTGTAATTGGTTGATTTTCTAAGAATACTGTGTGGAATAATGCTGCCTTTTCCAAATTCTTCAATTCTCGAATGCTTTCAGGGAGATTATTGATTTTGTTGTGTTTCAAATCCAAACTTTTCAAATTCTTTAACTCTCCAATCCACTCAGGCAACGAAGTAATTTCATTCCCAGACAAATCCAAACTTTCCAAATTCTTCAATTCTCGAATGCTTTCAGGGAGATTATTGATTTTGTTGTGTTTCAAATTCAAACTTTTCAAATTCTTTAACTCTCCAATCCACTCAGGCAACGAAGTAATCCCAACCCCAGATAACCCCAAACTTTTCAAATTTGTTAATTTCCTAATAAACTTGGGAAATTTGTGGGGAATATCATATTCACTATTAAATATATTGAGATATTCAAATATATTGAGATATTCCAAATTCTTCAACTCTCCAATCCATTCAGGAAATTTGAAACTATTAATTGCGTGTATGCCAAAGCTCCTTAAATTCGTTAGCTTTCTAATTTCTACAGGTAAGATACTGCCGTTGTTTTTGATATTGATGCTTATAAAAAGTTTATTTAAGTTCTCTAGTTTTTTGAAAGCCTTGAGTAATGATGATGCCTCAGTATTATTAACTGAAACGGAAATCAATTTATCCATATTTTTATCTTGATTTTCGATAAGTTCATCAATTATTGTATTAGGATGTCGCAGATATGTAGTAGCGTTAGGACTAATATCTAGTGCAATGTGCCTTACCTTTCCTTCAGCAAGCTTTTGATCTAATGTATAAATGGCATTATCTAGATTTGAAACATTTTCTTTAATCTGCAGTTTAGTTGCCTTTGCATTGTAACTCACTTTTTCAGGCTTCTCATCAGCTATGCTTGCAGGCTTTTCCACTTCTTTTCTGAACTGAAGTTTGTCAGTGTATTTAGTGCGTATCACTGCGTTGAATTGGCCTTTTATTCTAAGCTTGATTACTGCATCAATTACTGCTGCGTCAAGTTCATCAGCCAGTTTTTCAGTAGTATTGTCAAGGTTTATCTTATTCATGTTTATGTGCCTTCTTTCTTCTTCTGATATTGGAGATGCATCAAAAAATGCTTTTTTCGTGTTCCAGTATTTTTCGCTTATTGTAGCCACCGCAGACTCTACACTTTCAAAGAATAATTCTTGCATTTTCTTGACTTCTTTTTCGTTAGCACTATTCATGCTTTTTAGCACGTAAGTAACCAGTGCCATTTGATTGCGTAACAATGTGAGATGCTCTTCTGAGGTCATTATGATTTGAGATGCATTATGTGTAGAATCAAAATCTTTATCATATAAAACTGGTATTTTACCCGCGACCTTCAGTTCTTCATCAACCCTCTGTGCGTATATGTGTTCTCCAGTTAGGAATAGATGCTTTATGCTGTTAAGCACTGTCTCAGATATGTCCTCTTTTGTTAGCCTAAAGTTTTCCATTACTTCTTTCGCGCCTGCGATGTTCCCCTTTTTCAGCGGTAGTTCTATTGCTTTGATTGCATCTTCCCTGAATTCTTCAACGTCCTGTCTGCTCATCCTCATTGCATTCGCAAGTTTTCCAGCATCTACCACATCATTATTTTCATTTATTAGCGAGCGCATTCTGCTTTTTGCGGCATTCGTACTCGCTCTTTCTTCACCATCAAAAAGCGCAGCTAGTTCTATGGTGCTTGTTATGTCATCTTTGTCAACAAGCATCTTATTCAAGACTGCGCTGCCCGCAGTTATTCCAGCACCTCTAAAACGATCGTTCAGAGCATTTATTTCGTCTTTTCCAAATCCAACATTGTTTTCTTCAATATTTTTCGTAACTTCCATATATGCTTTTTCTCTATCAACATTCAACTGCGCAAGTTTCCCTTTTTCTATGGCTATCGCCACCCCTGTTCGTATCGCAGGTAACATTTCCTTTTCAAGTTCTCTAACAATGCCATCCCATTCTTCGTCACTTTTTATGCTTTGCTTGAGCTTGTCTGAGGGAAAGGAGTAGATTATAGGTATAGAATCGTGCAGGATATATCTTTCGTCTGAATACTCCTTTGGAAGCAAACTGGTCAAAAGGTAACTTCCTAACTTAGTCATGCTCTCGAAATCTCCTTCTCCAGTAAGCTCAGTGATTTTTTCAAGCGATAGTATCTTTGCCTCGTTTTTAGTAATGCCGCTCGCGCTGGCTATGAATGGAATACCCTTTTCTCTTATTCCACTCATTTTCAGTTCAGCATTATTCAAAGTACCCTCATCTAGAGCAAGTACTTTATCCAGTATCGGATCGTACAAATTAGGTTGAGTCTGGATTTCTGCCCCTGGAAGCTCGTGGTTAACATCAATTTCTTTTTCTAATGTATTCCTGAAATAGCGGACTGCATTTTCAATCCATTTGTTTGTGATGTCGTATGCTGTTTTGCTGTATACCATCTCCTGTATGAACTGTTTTTCGATTTCGGTAGCAGGTGGAATCTCCTCCGCACTCAGCAGTTTTTCCACTTTTAAAGGATTCTGTTCATATGCTTTTGATACGGTGAGCACTTCATTAAGCAATTGGTACTTGCCTTTCTCAGTTACCTTCTTTATCGCATTGCTCATTATTTTATCCTGTTCGTACGTGGTTAAGTTAAAGTATCTGCTTACTGTGAATGCAGCGCGCATATGTTTTGCTCCTTCTATAATGATATTATCTGTTGCAGGATCTCTTTCATTCTCTTTAATCTGATTTTTAATATTTGCAGTGTTATCAGAGTTTTTTGAGTCATTTTTGTTTAGGAATTTCATGATGCCACACTCATACTGCATTTATATATGTTGGTAAAAGAATATATACTTTATTATATAGCAAATTCTAATGGAAAAAAGGTTCGAAATGTTCTTCTAATTTTTGCAAAATCGTACGAAAGCAATAAAATCGTTGCATTTCAATTCAACAATGTTGATTTTCATGGGTATAGAGGAATTCAGGAATGACATGGTAAAGACGATGTGCGAACTCGTCTCAATAAAGTCAATTAGTCCTGTGTCTGGAGGAGAAGGCGAAGGAAAACGCGCTGATTTCATAGAGAACATGCTCAAGTCATGGGATCTTTCTCCAAAGCGTTTCGATTACACTGACGAAGCAGGCGCAAAGCGTTCGAACCTTGCGGTGAAATACGGCAACAAAGAGAGAACGATATGGATACTAGCGCACATCGATACAGTTTCAGAAGGTGACATCGCAGCATGGAGCACTGATCCTTTCAACGCAGTAGTAAAAGACGGGAAGATTTTCGGAAGAGGCACTCAAGACAACGGAGAGGGAACGATAGCAGCGTTGTACACCTTGCGATACCTTATGGGCAAGCAGATAAAGTACAATGTAGGCGTGATATTCGCAGCTGACGAAGAAGTGGGCAGCAAGTACGGCATACAGAAACTCCTCAAAGAAAACATTTTCGGCAAGAGCGACATGTTCATAGTGCCTGATTGGGGCTCGAAGAAAGGCAACGAAATAGAAATAGCTGAAAAGAGCATAATGTGGCTGAAGGTTACTGTGAATGGCAAACAGGTGCACGCAAGCACTCCGAAGAAAGGAGTTAATTCATTGAGGAATGCTGCAAAATTCATGATAGAAGTGGATAAGGCGTTGCACAAAAAGTACAAGGCAAAGAGCAATGCATTCCCTTCAGGCTCAACGTTCGAAATGACGAAACACGAGAAGAACGTTGATAGTACGAACATAATTCCGGGAAAAGATGTATTCTATTTCGATTTCAGGGTTATCCCGGATTACAGCCTTGATGAGATATATAACGACATACTTGCGATAAGCTCGAAGTACAAGAAAGTAAGGATCGATCTGGAGAAAGTGCAGGAGGAACAGGCAGCACCACCGACGAGCACAGATTCGGAGATAATAAGGGTTCTTGCAAACTCTATAAAAAGCGAATTGAGTATGGAGCCGAAATTCGTCGGCATTGGCGGCGGCACGGTCGCAGCGTATCTCAGGAAAGCAGGTTATTCATCTGCTGTCTGGAGCATAGAGGAAGACATAGCACACCAACCCAATGAATACGTTATAATAGAAAATTTGGTGAATGTTGCGAAAGTGTTCGCAAGCATTTTCGTTTGAAAACCAATATAGAATTAGAAAATAAAAAAGAAAGGAAAGAAAAAAAGAAAAAGAAAAAATGGGTGTTACCCTTATCTCTTTGATCTCTTTGTTGTCTTCTTTGCCTTTCTTGTTGTCTTCTTTGGCATATTTATTCCCTTTTGGATTCCCTTTTGGAACATTTATAAAGTTGATTTAATAAGATATTTAAGTCTTGTGTATACTACGTACGAACTATTATAAATGCTTTTGAAAAGTAATAAAAAGATTTTATTATTGTATAGATTCGACGAATCTCCGAATACAAAATTTACCTGCTGACGATTCAAATCCTTCTTTTTCAGCGCTGTTCTCAGCAAAACAAGCAAATTTCATAATAAACATATCTGTTCTTTTCAAATAAATTATGCCAAAACAGTAATCTTTTTAAATCAGGAAATTCAGAAAACCTATGTGGGTGGGGAAGTATGAGTTCTAGCTTTAAGTTTGAAGAAAAGATAGCATATGGTTTGGACATAGCGTCAATATCTAAAAGCGGAAGCGGAATCGTGGATTATAAGGAATACGTGGATCTTGCAGCTAAAATGACGCAAAACATGGAGATATTCTATTCTGCATCAGAAGGCAAGAACAAACTGAAGGCAGCAGTGGAAATAGAGAAGATTCTTCCTGAATATGTGGGATTGGTGCAGGTAGGAGCAACGATAGTCACTAATACCTCTGGAAGCAATGCCGTTCTTAAATCCATAAACGAATCCCTTGAAAAACTGTCGTCTTCTGCAGGGAAGGCGTTCGAGGCATTGGGGATACCTTTCGAAAACAAGACGATAGGCAGCGTTTCTACTCTGTTGCTGGATGAGCAGACAAGAAGCGCAATTACTCAGATAAACCTGGAATTGGACAAGGCAAGAACCGATTCTACTTATTCATTCTTGGCATCTGTCCTTGCAGATTACAATACCAATGATTCTGTATACAAGCCAGTCTTGAATGCTATTAATGATGGTGAATTGAAGGAAGCATTCACCAAAGCGGTAGGTTTGAGCAAGTCCGATGAGATAAAGGAATATGCTGCGTCTTTCAGCAATCAGGAGATGCTGTCAAAATTCGTCAATTCACAGCAGGTTAAGGACAAGATAGATGAAGTTCTTATCCTTAGAAGGGCGTGGATAGCGAATCCTGTTGATCCAGTGCCTGAAGCCGAATTGGCTAACAGGGCAGAGGCAATAGATACGCTCGAGGCAAGATTCAAGGCATTCTCGACTGCGATAAAGGAAGCGGAGAACAACGCTACATTGAAATTGCAGCCGGTCATGGAAGGTGCCTTCAAGAGCATGTATGAGGTTTACCACAATGCTCTCGCAAGTTCAATGCCTAAGAG
>JAJYJW010000028.1 GCA_021789155.1 Microcaldota archaeon | reverse complement strand
GTTAAGTAAGAACATAAAATGATATGCAGTACGTCCAGATCAGGAATATACGAATATAGGAAAACGTAGCGCATCGTGGGATAATACCTGGGATAATGGGAGTTCATATAAGGATGATACTTATGTTAACTCACAATACAAAGATTGGAGTGTGGCGAAGGAATTAAAGGACACTATAAGGAAAGTACCAAAACTTCTTTCAGATATAATTAAAGTACGAAACGATGGTTTCATATACAATGACTTAAACGAAGCAGTATTTTATGCAAATAAAAATGCAACAACGCTCCTCAATTCATTAAAAGAAAAAACTGTAGACGAATTTAAATCGGAGTTTCCGGCAACGTCAAACGCATTAATGATATAAACTGGAGATCTAATGACAGGTACTCCTGTACTCCCATCTTCACCATTTAGAATCGAATTTGAAGTAACAGGAGTATGTAATTTGAATTGTGTATACTGTTACGCTAAACCATTCAATAAAATTGTTCCTACTTTAGAACGAATTGAATATTTATTTAAGAAAACTAAAGAAGAAGCAAACCCTTTTGAGGTAGTCATACTAGGAGGGGAACCATTTACACGAAAAGACATAGTAGATGTTCTTGAAAAAGCAATGGCAGCATTTGAATGTAATAGGGTAGGAGTAAGTACAAATGGAACTATTCTGAGCAAACTCACTAGAGACGATATAGATAGATTACGAAGAATAGTAGATAAAGGGTTAAGCATTCAAGTGACTCTTGATAGTATAAAACCTGAAATAAACGATATTACTAGGGGAAAAACTATTGAAACTTTGGAAGGCCTCGAAACTCTAAAAAATGCTAAAATACCTTTCACTGTTGGTATAGTGCTTACTAAGATAAATGAATGGGACGTAGTAAATACTGTAACCTGGCTTGGAAACAATTTTCCGAATCTTGTTCATTTTAATCTAGAGGTGTTGCAACCTACTTTTATTCTAGGTAATAGATATGATGAATTTCGTTTAACAAGTAAAAAAATGCGAGAGATATATGGAGCAGTGAAGGATACTTTAATCACAATAGGAAGACAAGACATAGGAGTAAGTGGGGTTATAGATAATTGTGATAATATACAAAAAGATGTTGATCCACTTATAGATTCATATGGATTTAAAACATGTCTTGCTGGGCTTACACGTGCAGGAGTATGTCCTAATGGAACAGTTACACCCTGTACTACAATAAGGACAGTTAATTTAGGAAATGTTTATTTTGAAAGCTGGACTGAAATATGGGAAAAAGCAAAAGAGCGCTTTCTAAACTTAGAATTTGGTGGGCAGTGTAGCATCAACAAATCTATACGTGATGAAAACCCCTCTCTTATAGATGCCAAAGACATTCCAATATTAATACGTAAAGAGAACCAACAGAAAGTAAAGATAGCTGGGTTGTAACAATGCTGGGGCTATCATAACTGGGAAATTACGCCTTTGTTTTCTAAGAATTCCCATATCGTAATATTTCCACAAATATTTTGATATTCCTTCATTATATTCAAAATGTCCTTCGATATGCTGGCTGCTTTTGGTCTTAGATTTTGCTGCTGAATTGCATGCTTTTCTATATCCAGCTTTGACGAGCGCAAGCCGATTTGATCATCAAGCATGCCGAAAGGCGCGAAATAGTCTAACAATGCCTCTTCAAGGTTGTAATCCTTTAGCGAAAGACTCACCTTAAGATTATCTGTAATTAAGGTATGTAACATTTCATGCAAAAGCACCGATATGATTTTTCTAGAATAAGCAGGATAACTTAACGCAACCATTGGCAGATTCCTAGACAAAGTCATACCTTGGCTGAATCCATTTGCAATGTCTAAAATCACGAATAACTTTTCCTGAAGATCAAATCCAAAGATATTTTTTATTTTTTCTTTAATTTGCGGTTCAAACTTCTTGAAATCTGACAATAAGTCTGCTTTTGCCGTAGCAACAACCGTATTCTCTTCAGAAAGCATAGACATGTCAATTTCCTGTAGCATGTTTCTTAGCTTACTAAGTTCGGGATTATTACTCGGTTTCTTGCCGTCAAACAAAGAAAGCCAAATTTCATCAGGCACACTATGGGATGCACTCTTCGAACATGCCAGTTCGTAAGTATCCACAGCGAGCTTGAATTTTGGAGACAAGAAATCTGAGAACTTAAATAAGTTGCTTGAAGGCTCTTTTGGAGATGCCATATAGTGTATGTGTAAGAATTTCCGTATAACTAAATCTGTACTTACTGACAATTCCATACAAACATTCCTTCTATTTACCTTAAATTTAAAAGGATATATTATCTACTTATTTATGATACGACACATACCTTAAAGATTAACCAATAATAAGCTTGGTTTTGTTCGCTTCACCATATACTCAATAATCAAAGCTTTGCACACAAATATTTATTATTCTTTAAATAGAACTATACCTATATTTCTGGGTTTAGGATGGACGCTATAGCTTCTGAAGAGTATAAAAACAGATTCACCGAATTCTTCAATCTTAGCTATGCCCCACAGATAAACGATATGTTCGTGGCGTACCCGAAGAAAAGGAGCGTAATAATAGACATAAGGGAGCTTCAGAAATACGATCTGGAACTCACGAATCTCTTACTCGATACTCCCGATGATTTGCTCGGAATAGCGAACAATGCGATTAACGAGTTAAATCCTAATCCGAATACGAAAGAACCAGTTTATGCAAGATTCTCTGGAGTAGAAGCGGAAAACCTGCTGATTCAAGACGTAGGCTCGCAAAACATTGGCAAGCTTACAACTCTGGATGCACTTGTGGTTAAACGTTCTGAGATAATACCAAAGGTGAGGATTGGCGTTTACAAGTGCTCTTTCTGCGGCACTGTTACAAAGCTATTCATAGACAAAGAGGAAATTCCCGAAGTTTGCATGCAGTGCAAGAGAAAATCGTTGAAGCACGCAAGCAACGAATCAGAATTCGTGAACATGCAGAGAATTGCGGTGCAGGACCCACTTGAAAAGCTCAAGGGAAGCACGCCAACATGGCAGCTAGAGGCATGGCTTGAAGATGATTTAGTCAACACAGTACTTCCCGGAGATAGGATTGAACTTACGGGCATATTGAGGATACGTCCTAGGAAGAACTCTCGCGGAAAGGAGGAAAAATCGCTGTTCACGATGTTCTTCGACACTGTTTCGATGCTGCCTAAGCAGAAGGAATTCGCCGAGATAGACATACCTCCAGAAGTGGAAGAAAAGATAAAGGAGCTTGCAAAAACCGAAAACATATTCGAGAAGATAGCGATTTCAATAGCTCCATCAATCTATGGCCATGGCGAGATAAAGAAAGCATTAGCATTGCAGCTCTTCGGCGGCACTCCGGACAAGACCCTCATTGACGGAGCAAAAGTCAGAAGCGATATACACATGCTGCTCATAGGAGACCCAGGTTCGGCTAAGACAAGATTGCTGCAGGCAGTAACGAGCATGGTGCCAAAAGGCATTTACGTAAGCGGGAAGAGCACGAGCGGTGCCGGATTAACCGCAACAGCAGAAAGGGACGAATTCTCAGAAGGGGGATGGACGCTGAAAGCAGGGGCGCTTGTTCTAGGATCCGGTGGCGAGGTTAGCATCGACGAGTTCGACAAGATAGGCAATGACGACAAGAACGCGCTGCTTGAGGCTCTTGAATCCCAGACGATAAGCGTGGCAAAGGCTGGAATTGTCGCTAGATTCAATGCCAGAACATCTGTGCTTGCCGCAGCGAACCCGAAATATGGAAGATTCGATCCAAACGCGTATCCTGCAGAACAATTCGACATACCTCCACCATTGCTTTCAAGATTCGACCTAATATTCCCCATAAAGGACATTCTTGATGAGGAGCAGGATAAAAGGATAGCAAGACATATTCTGATGCAGCATGAGGCTGCTGGCGCTAAACTGGCCGAAATATCTGGAGTGGAGCAGGTAAAGGAGCCGCCATTGGAAACCGACTTCCTGAGAAAGTACGTTGCTTACGCTAAGAAGCACGTAAGGCCCAGATTGTCGCAGGAGGCTAGCGAGAGGATACAAACATATTACATCGG
Organism: Microcaldota archaeon; assembly: GCA_021789155.1. Classification (GTDB taxonomy): domain Archaea; phylum Micrarchaeota; class Micrarchaeia; order Micrarchaeales; family CABMGC01; genus JAJYJW01. The sequence goes on along the minus strand of JAJYJW010000028.1, from coordinate 3,865 downwards.
AATGAGGAAGATGGGAATGAAGCAGGGAGCGGTTCCCATAACTCCAAGGCAGATTGAAGGCTTAGTGCGACTTGCAGAAGCGAGCGCGAAATCAAGACTTGCAGAACTGATACTGCTAAGCGATGCAGACCTTGCTATTGGCCTATTCGAATACATGCTGAAAACTCTTGCTGTTGACAGCAGCGGGAGAACCGACATAGACGCGTTGCTGACCGGAATGCCTAAGGAGAAAGTTGCTAAACTCAACATAATCAAAGAACTGATCAAGAAACTTGAGACTGAAGAAGAGCAGGCAAAGGTGGTTAGGGTTCTTGAGGAAGCGGAGAAGCGCGGAGTCGACAGAGGCACCACGACCAAATACATTAATGAAATGGAAAGGAACGGTGACATTTATAGCCCAAGACCTGGAATAGTAAAGATAGTTAAACAGGAGGCGGAATAGTAATGCCGATGCAACGCTTGATAGATTCTAGGCAAATCCTACACATACTTACATTGTTTCTAATAGTGCAATTCGCCGGAATACTCGTAGCGTTCATGAATTATTCCACCATACCAGTGGCGGAACTGACGAACACGCAAATCGCAAGTTCCCCGATAGACATACTCGCGTATATAGGCTGGATAGTACTATTCGCGATATTCCTTGTGATATTCTCGAAAATATACAAGGGCAAATGGGGTTACGTAATCATAGAGGGATTCGCTATTGCAGTAGCTTCGTTCTTCGTTTTCCTCTCCATATTAGGATACTTCTTCCCCAATGCTGACGCTAATTTGCTGCTTGCGATATCGCTGTTTCTCGGAATATCTCTCGTAGCTGCAAAGAACAAAATGCCAAATCTAAGAAACACTGCAGCAGTGCTTTCGGGAATAGGAATAGGCGTGATACTCGGCATAAGCTTCAGCTTTGGAGCTGCCATGCTCTTCATGCTTTTCATAGCGTTCTATGACTACATAGCAGTATTCGTTACCAAGCACATGATAACTCTGGCGAATGCGGTTTCTAGCAGGAACCTAGCATTTCTTGTAGGTTCAAGCGAAGTCAGGGCAGTGAATAAATCCTCGCTTGAAGGAACGAACAAAAAGGAATTGAAAGAGTATATTGGAAAAGTGAAGAAGATAGACAACCCAATAATGAAGAAGGTAATAGAACAGGGGATGGTTCCTATCGTATCACAGATACAACTTGGCGGGGGAGATTTGGGAATACCGTTAGTAGTTGCAGTCAGCGCGTATCAATTGCAATTCAACTATTTCTTCAGCGTAGTATGCATCATAGGAGCTACCGCAGGATTGGTTGCAACTATGTACTTCCTGAAAAGATTCGAAAGACCGCTGCCTGCGATACCTCCGCTGTTTTCCGGGATAAGCGTTGCTGTTGGAATAGCTTTTCTTGCAACAGGATATTCCGACCTTGAATCATCTGTGGCGCTGATAGTGCTTGGATTGTCAATAACTCTTCTTGGAATGTATCTCACCCTAAGAAGCGGGGAACGAAACGCGAAGAAAACAGCGTAGTTTTTATAGCTGAACACAAACAACATAGAAGTATAGCAAAGTGAAGTTCTGGATGTTGGAGTAGCAAAATACAACTTATTCCGCATTTGCGCATGTACATGTGCGCATGATGAGAATTGTTAGTATGATTGCTACAATGTGATTTGAGAAGTATCTAATCCGCTGACGCTCTACACATGCGCATTGCAGAAAAGCCTTATTAAGAATAAATACCGTTTAGTCTCGAGTACATGGATATTGACACCGCACTTGTAATTGCAGGAGGGGAAGGCACAAGGCTAAAACCCCTCACGGACAACATGCCAAAGCACCTGATTCAAGTTAATGGCAAACCGGTAATAGAGCACATAGTTAGGGAGCTTGCACGCAACGGGATAAAACGCATATTCGTATCTGTAGGCTACAAGGCGGAGATGATAATAGATTTCTTCAATAACTTCAAAATAGAAGGAGTAGTTATAGAATGCATAAAAGAAACGGAAAAACTCGGAACTGGAGGCGCAATCAAGAATGCGTTGAAAAACTTCGAATGGAAAAATGACGTATTGGCATTGTGGGGAGACAACCTGTTCCGCTTTGATCTAAGAAAGATGTACGAAGTGCACAACTCGAACAAATCGCTAATAACATTCGGATTGGTTGAAGTAGACGACGTTAGCGGTTACGGCGTCGTAGAAATGCAGGGCGATAGGATAACCAGATTCCTGGAGAAACCAGATCCAAAACAGGTTGTCAGCAAACTCATAAACTGCGGAATATTCATACTCAACGAAAAAATAGTTAGCGAGTTTCCTGAAGATAAAGCATTCTCGATGGAAAAACAGGTGTTTGAAAAAGCAGTTGTAAACAGCACAGTGTGCGGATTTAACATAGGAAAAGAGTGGTATCCAACAGATAATATGGAACGATACAAAAATGCTATAGAGAACTGGAAGTACTGAATTAGAATATTCCGAAACGCTTGCCTTCGCTTCCAGAGTCTTCCGCGAATTTTCTTATGAGCTCTTCCTGCTTATGCGACAGGTTCCTGGGTATGTTGACGCTCACCTTTACCAGTTCATCGCCGACATGCGATCCTTCGAAACTCTTTATTCCTTCTTTAGGAAGAACAAGGACAGAACCGGGTTGGGTTCCTTTGGCTATGTCTACGTGTTTCATTCCTTTCAACGTAGGAACCTCCGTTTTGCCACCAAGCACTGCAACATAAAATGGAATTTCCACAGTAGTATGGATGTTATCTCCTTCTCTGGTGAATGTCTTGTGTCTTGCCACGTGCACGTCAACGTATAAGTCGCCGGGACCGCCTCTGGCGTAATCTCCAAGTCCTTCGGCACGAAGCCTTGTGCCCTCTCTTATGCCATGTTTTATGTTCAGATTCACCTTTTCCATCACTGCCTTCCCGCCTTTGCCGCCGCATTCCCTGCACTGTTTTTCATATGTGCTTCCCCTTGCATTGCAAGCCCTGCATGGACTCATGCTCTGCATTATCCCGAACATCGTGCGACGCGTTTGACGCTCGTAACCCGAACCCCCGCATACGCCGCATTTAATCACCTTCGAATTCGGTTCTCCACCTGTGCCCTTGCATCTGTCGCAGCGCTTTATGTGCTGAACGTCTATTTCCTTGGTCGTTCCTTCTGCCACTTCCTCTAATGTCAGGGTTATTGTATGGAGTATGCTCTGACCCCTTCCCCCTCCTTGCCTGTTGCCCATACCGAAGAAATTGCCGAATATGTCTTCAGGATCGGAGAAGCCCAGATTCATCTCCTTGAACAAATCTGAGAAGTTGAAGCCGCGGAATATGTCCTCTTCGCTGAACTGCGATCCGAATTGTTCAGGGCCGTAAGCGTCGTATTTCTGACGTTTTTCAGAATTGCTTAATACTGCATATGCCTCGTTTATTTCCTTGAAGCGTTCCGTTGCTTCCGGATCCTTGTTGCGATCGGGGTGATACTTCAACGCTAAAGCTCTATACGCTTTCTTTATCTCCTCTGCGGAGGCGTTCTTCGGAACGCCAAGTATCTCGTAATAATCCCCAGGCATGTTTACATCATTTCTACTTGTCTACCTTGAAATCTGCATCTACGCTATCGTCAGGACCTTTTGCGCCAGCATTAGGATCATCACCTGACTGCTGAGATGCACCAGAAGCAGCACCCTGTGCGCCTGCTCCCTTGTACATTTCAGCGCCTCCAGCTTGCAATGCTTCTCTCAAAGCGTCTCTCTTCTCCTTTATCAGGTTTTCGTCCTCTTTGCTTATAGCCTCTTTGGTTTCCTTCGCTGTATTCTCTATCTTCTCTACCGCTTCCTTAGAGATTTTGTCTTTGCTTTCCTTGAGGAACTT
>JAJYJW010000008.1 GCA_021789155.1 Microcaldota archaeon | reverse complement strand
TGTAATTTACCTCTCCCTTAAGCCATTTTATCATGTGCTCGAATTGTTTTCCCAAGAATTTCTTGCTGCCTATATGTATGTCAGAAGTCATTGCCAGTGCAAGGTCAACTTCAGCAAGCTTCTTCGGCCTTATGGGGATGTCAGGCAGAGCGAGCGAGGTCGCTATCAGAAACTGGTTGAACATCTTTCCATGTATTGCAAGAACGTCATCATATGCGATATGCTTTGCCATGTCAAACAGTTCATTCTGCTTCTTGTCGTATTTCGATTGCGGCTTCATGAAAAGTATTTTCGCTGATCCGCTTTGGTCATCTATGGTTACCATTACGTTTCCGTTCTTGGTAACAACCTTGTCGTAAACCATGCCAACAACGCTGAGTTCCTTGCCCGTTGCGTATTGTTTCATCGCTTCGAGGTTGCCGATCGCCCCCGCCGTCTGACGACCATTCCCACGCAGAAAATCACTCAATTTCTTGAACCTGTCATCAAAATATTCGCTGAATGCACCAGTTGTTCCAAGAGTCTTGTCCGCAGCAAGGTTTCTTATCCTGAAATTGCCTTCGTATTCCTTAGCAAGAGGTTTGTACTCGCTGCTTCTAGATACCTCTATTGCGTTGATTTGTTCAGCCTGCTGTTTTTCCTCTAGCTCCTTCTTGATCTGAGTTAGCGTATCGTTTGTAAGTACTCCAGGTTTCCCCTCAAAGAAAGCCAGGATCTTATCAGAAAGATCGTCTATTTCGGTTTCCTTTATCTCGCTGAATGCAATGTCCGTACTAACCACTACCTTGCCGTTGAGCTTAGCCGCAAGCAAATCAGCTATTCTGTTGTTAGCATCCACAATTCTATTTTCGCAACAAAAAATATATTACTTCCAAGCAAGAGCCATATGTAAAAATGCCGAGTTCTGTGTCAGCGTTTTATAAACATATCCACTAGAAAAGTATAGTGTTGCCTCTGTAGCTCAGTGGTAGAGCGCCTGCATGGTAAGCAGGAGGTCGCGAGTCCAATTCTCGCCGGAGGCTTTTGCGCGTTATACAAACACCACACTATTATTAACCTTAAGGTTGTATTCTACTTGTTTAAATAGGTTAGTAAATGCTTCCAATTGGCTTGGCGTTCATATTCATAGCGGCAATATCTTTTCTCGGATTCGCGATAAACGCTATGTTCAACAAGCTGAAGATAACCAACGTTCTGCCACTTATACTCATAGGCGTCCTTATAGGTCCGGTGCTGCACATCCTGAGCACTGGTTCGCAGAGCCTGATATCTAACATTTCTCCGTACATAACCGCGGTCGCTATATCGTTCGTGCTGTTCGATGTCGGTTTGAACATAAAATTCAAGAGTCTAGGCAGCGTACTCCTGAAAGCCACTAAATTTACGTTGATAGTGCAGATTCTGATAGGCGTGGCGGCATCTGCCATAGTATACTTCGGATTCGGCTGGAACGTAGTTCTTTCGTTGATATTCGGGTTCGCGGTTTCAGGTCCAAGCAGCATAATAACGCCGACTTTGGTGAAGCAAGTTGACGTTTCCGAAAACATAAAGACAACATTGAACTACGAGGGAGTTGTAAGCGACGTATTGCAGCTTATAGTGCCTCTTACCCTTCTAGGGATATTGGTCAATACTACGGGAAGCACGTATCTACTGGGTACGGTCATATTCACCGAGATAGTCGGCGCCATAATGCTCGGAGTAGTCTCCGCTTTCTTCTGGCTGTACATACTAAACAGGTTCAACGAATACGCAACCGAATACAGCTGGGTATTGACTGTATCGATGATCATAGCAACTTATGGCATAGCCACGCAATTGAACCTCAATGCGACCCTTACCGTATTTCTCTTTGGTCTGATATTCGGCAACATAAGCCACACGAAATCCCCAGCAGACAAGAAGCCGAGCATAATAGAGAAATACTTCAATGTCGGCGAAGACGCACAGCACATAATGCTTTACCAGAAGGAGGTGGTTTTGTTCGTGAGCACGTTCTTCTTCGTCTACATAGGCCTTCTGTTCAATTCCGTGGGGTTCAACATAACAGAAGTTATTGTCGCGCTTCTTGTGGCGCTTGTGATAATACCCATAAGGTACTTGCTCACAACCCCCTTGCTGGGTTCCATACTGTCTAAGGATCCGAAAGTTCAGGATTCTGAAAAGGCGCTGATATACTTCAACGTTCCCAGAGGATTGGCAACCGCAATAGTGGCTACGCTGCCGTTATCGTATGGGCTGTCTGCAGACAGTTTCATAAATACTGCATTCCTCGTAATACTGCTGACAAACATACTCTTTACGTTCGGGGTAATGTACAACTACAAACCGCCACAACCTCAACCTGCAAAGAAACCAGACACTGTTGCACCAGCGAAGAAAACTGATTCTGCAGCGGCAAAGAAATAATCAGAATACTCTGCTTCCTTCGTGTGCCTTGCCGTACATCGCGTTCTTTATGTTGCTTATTCTATCATCGCAGAAGTTTATTCTTATTCCTGAGCGTTTGGCTATCTTCGACGCGATGATGTCGAATACGAAATCGCTCTTTGGTTCGCGTCCATCGAATTTCACCGCGAGTTCTATCAGTTCCTCATGCGACAGATTTCGCATTTTCTTAGAATCCTTCGCATTTGGATTGCCATCATAAACGTAAGCTGTTTTGCTTATGTTTACGAGAAGTTTGCAGTCCACGGCTTCGCACGCCAACGTTGCAACGGCATCAGTCGTTATTCCAGGCGTCATTCCAGCCATGAATACTATCCTGTTGAGCTGCAAAGCAGTCTTCAATTCATCATAACTTTCTACCACTTTTGGATAAGCATCGCATTTCTGCATAGCGAGTGCGGCCATTATCAGCGCGTTTGCCTTGGAAATCAGTATTCCAAGCTCGTCTAGGTAAAATTTGTTTGATACTAATTCCCTTGCCCATCCAATATAGCCTTTCGCAGTCTTGCCTCCGCCAACTACGACCACGAACCTCGTAGAGGTGTTCTTTGCAAGAAGATTTACGAATTCCCTCATGAATCCGTAATTGAGGCTTGCATCGCGTATTATTGTGCTTCCTCCCAGGGATATGCATATCGTCTTTTCCATGCTACCGAATTATCTGCGCGCCAAGACTATAAGAATTCATGCCCTTTTGCGTTCTGTCCTAAACCTGTTGATCTCAATGCACATGCCTTTTCGTATGCCAATTCCGTCAGCGCTTCCCGCAGCTATTTCCAGCACGTACCTTGCGGGTTTTGCTGGCGCGTATTCCTTGCAAGTGAATATGGACTTGCATGGTTCCGCCCCCTTAACAAGATCAACGACCCTGTTGCGGGAATCTATCCATACTATGTCTATGGGAAAAAGCATGTTTTGCATCCATATGTTAGTGCACGCGTCGTTTTTGAACGACAGAAGCATTCCATCTTTAGGGAGGGTTTTCCTGTGCATCAACCCTATTGCTCTCTTCAACGCACTGTCTGCCAGTAGCACGCGCAACTTACGTTTTCCAATTTTAATAACCGAAGTTTCATGTCTGAGCGCATTCGCCACGAATCTTGTTATCATGTTCCAACTAACCTCAAAAAAAGCATTGATTATTCGCTATTCGTTTTTATATTAAAGCATTACGTAGATGGTCTTTAAGAGCCTTTTCCACTAAATAAATGTCGGTACACATTATGGATAAACTCGCAGAGGATATGTATCCCGTAGAGAATGTGGGTCTCGAGGGCGAAAAACAAACTACTTCTGAATATGTCAATCTGATAAGCCTTGTGATAAAGAAGGCGAAAAACCAAAGGGAGTACAAGAAATACGTAGACATGCTTGGCATGCTTACACTTGCGTATTACAAACACCTGGGAAGCATAGAACACGCGACAAACGTTGTATATTCCATATTTGAAAACGCGAACGGCGTAGCTGACGTGAAAGCTCACTACGATGCGTTGATGAAAAGCGAGAAGGAAGGTCAGTCGGACCATGAGCAGGCAAGGTCTAAAATATCGTCAACTCTTCTCAATGACTACTCAAAGAGATTCGGAAACGAGAAAGCCGAATCATACAACGTTCTGGTCTTGCAGAGCTGGATAAGCAAGGTGGAAAACGTCAACGAGCTGGCAATACTTCTGGAGAACATAATAAATACAAGGGATAAAATAGGCAATTCTTGGGATTACGAAGTGCATGTGGTGCCTATACTCCTGGAGAAGGCATTTGACGCAGAGGCGCTTGCAGATTATGCAACCTCAACTACCAATTTCATAGCGGGGATGGGCAAACGTTTGAAGGACAATTACCTTGCGGTAATGACTGCAGTGAAGATCCTGGAAATGGGCGATTCGCCTAAGGTAATGAAGAAGTACATAAGAGACATGATAAAAGAGGATAGCAAGAGAATAGACCAATTGAACATGGAGCTTGCGGTAATAAACTCTGGCCATTTGTCTAAACTGAGGAATATAGTCAAGGCTGCGGAGTTGAAAAGGGAACTCTACTCGCTGACGAAGCAGGTAGACGAGCTCATGAATGGCATAGATCCGAAGGAGCTCATGCTAGAAAGCACGAAGCGTTAATCTTTTCCTAGCATGCGTTTTTGCGCATGCTTTTATTCCTTGCAATTCATAGGAATAAAGATGATAAAGTGAATAAGGCTAAGATAGTCGCTACTTTTGGTCCTGCGCTAGACAAGCCGTCAGTGCTGAAAAAGGCAGTGAAATACATCGATATAGTCAGAATCAACTTCTCACACGGGAACCCTGAACAGTGGGTTGAATTCAAGGAAAAAGCAGAACGCGCCGCAAATATCCTGGGAAAAGAACTCGCATTCCTTGCTGACCTTCCCGGCCCTAAAATAAGATTGGGCAAATTGGATCCCGAGGTCTACGTAAGAAAGGGGGACACCGTTAAATTCGGGTACATGCCTAAGAAAACCAACGAAACAATACCTGTAAATTATCCAAATCTCGCTAGGGATTCCAGAAAAGGCGCACAGATAATAATCGGAGATGGGATATTAAGATTCAAGATCACGGACATAAAAGCGGGAAAGATAGAGTGCATTGCAGAGAATTCTGGGATGCTCCTCAGTAACAAGGGAATAAGCCTAAAGGGAGCATCAATAAACACGCAAGTTCCCACGAAAGAGGATCTTGAGAAAGGAAGGTTGGCCATTAAGAACGGATTCGATATGCTCGCGCTATCGTTCGTGAAAAATCCAGAATCTATAACATACGCAAGGAGACAATTTGGGAGCATACCTCTCGTATCAAAAATAGAGAGAAAGGAAGCTGTAGAAAGAATAGACGAGATAAGCAAAGTGTCCGACGCGATAATGGTCGCAAGAGGAGACCTCGCATTAGACGTAGACATAGAGGAAGTTCCAGTAATGCAGAGATTGGTTGTCGCAAGCGCAATGAAATACTGCAAGCCCGTAATTGTCGCAACGCAGATGCTTGCAAGCATGGTAGAAAATCCTATGCCGACAAGAGCAGAGGTTAACGACATCGCAAGTTCGGTGATGCAAGGCGCGGATTGCATGATGCTTAGCGACGAGACTGCTGCGGGAAAATATCCGATAGAAGCGTTGTCAACGATGTTCAACACGATAGCGAACGCGGAGAAGTTTGCGCAGCCAAGGGCAAGGGAGTACCAGATCGTATCGTCTAACGACAAGATAGCGCACGCTGCTGTGGATATAGCCAATACGTATTCTGTAGATGCGATATTCACGCCAACGAAAAGCGGCGCAACTGCAAGAAGAATATCTGCGTTGCGCCCAAGGTCAAGAATAATAGCAATGTCCTCTGATAGCAAGGTGAGAAGGTCATTGCTGCCTTATTTCGGGGTAGAACCAACTGAAATAGCAAAGTACGAGAATGTCGACAGAATGCTCGGTCTTGTTCATGAGAAAGCAAAGAAAATGAAAGCGAGAAAGTACCTAGTGGTATTTGGAAGGCCTAACAAGACAGGAAGCACCGATACATTACGATTCATAGAGGAATGAAAAATGTTTTCATGTGGCATTTGTGGGTTGCATTATTCGGACAAGGAAGATGCTGAGGCATGCGAAAGCTGGTGCAAAACTCACAACTCCTGCAATCTCCAAGTAGCGAAGAAGTCGATAGAAGCAAAGAAAGGAAAATGACTATTTTGTAGGCCAACTGTCCTTCCAACCGCCTTTTTCCCTGTTGTGGTAGAGAACTTCCCCCTCTCTTAGCGTTAGCCCGTGCTTATCTACCAATCTACTTACTATTTCATCAAGCGCTTTCCTATGCTCATCGCTTTCAGCATTCATGTATACTTTCTTCACTTCTTCAGGCTCGTCGTTTATCGCGTCGAAAAGCCTTACTTTTATGTAATTGCTTAAATTTATGTGTTCGACGTAGATTGAATTGACCCCTGCATTCTTGAGTTTCGCGAATAAATCATCGAGCAACTCAGGCTTGTATCTAAAATGCGGCAATAAAGGCCCGATGAACGCGTAAGGCGTTATTCCTTCGTCATGCAGCTTCTTCAATGTCGCTATCCTTGCGCTTGAAGCTGTAGCATGCGCTTCCAGGAACCGACTGAGCTTGTCATCAGAGGTCGTGATGGTCATCCCTATGTCTGGATTCTTCAGCCTCCTGATTATGTCTATATCCCTTGTTATCATCGATGATTTGGTAAGTATCCCCACTTCCCCAGGATATTCAAAATCCGCGAGAAGCTGCAGCATACCTCTGGTTAGCTTGTATTTTGCTTCTATGCCCTGATAGCAGTCAGTGACGGAGCTGAATAATATTGATGAATTTCGTTCTGAGCTTTTCATCTTCTCCAGATCCTTCTTGAAAACTTCTATTGCGTTGACTTTCGCATAAACGTAATTGCCCCAGTTTGAAATTGGCTGGTTTACAAATTTGCTCATAAAGCTTGCGTAGCAGTAAGAGCATCCGAATTCGCATCCAGTATAGGGATTAACCACGTAATCCGCATCGGGTAATTTGGACTTGACAAGCATGTTCTTTGCAATTATCTCCTTAACTTCCATATGCTTCGTAAATCATTGTGTTTCAACATATTTATTGTGTTGTAAGAAAATGATGCAATTGAAATAACCAAGCTAATGTTTTTATAAAGAATGTCCGAAAGTAAATCATGTTATTTGCGCAGAAACTGAAGGTAAAGCATTATCCGTTATCAAAAGCAGCAAGATACTTGATAGCGATAGGATTCGTGCTGAATTTGCTTGCAGTTTCGGCAATAATCTACTTTTATCCTAAATTCGCGCATTTAAGCAGTACTGCAATATGGTTAGTCCCTACGCTGTTCTCAGGGGTTTTCATTCTTCTTCTGTTGATACTGCGTTATAGGTACACCATTCTTGAAAAATATCCATATCTGTTGAATCTGCCATCATTTGTCTACAGACTGGGCATGGAAAATAACCCTAAGCTTGAAGGGAAAGTAATAAACAAAGTATTTACCGTGTATACGATATCTTTGCTGTACATATCAATACTTAACGCAATAATAACAATTACTTTCGTAACCCAAGACACTTCATTCCTTATACCTTCCATAATAACTTTGGTAATCCTCCTTCTAGTCAGCGTTTTCTGGTTTTATCGAAGCATATACAGAAGTTTTGCGATTAAAGAAGGGTAACGTGAGTCATTCAAAAATAGAATATTCACATAACTAGCAGCACGTAACATTTATATATTAATTATAATACATTATAAGCAATTAATCTGTAAATGTATCGGTGTATGAATGCTCTCTTTAGACACTTTTATATTCTTCGTGATTCTTTCATTTGTTGCGTCAATGGTAAATGGAGGTTTGGGTTATGGATATTCCTCAATATCCGTGCCGATAGCCCTTCTCGTAGAAACAAACAAGATATTGAATCCTGCGTATGCCTTGCTCGAAGCATTAATCAACACCATAATGCTTGGGTTAGCGGGAAAAAAGCACATACTTGCAACATTCAAACGCGTATTGCCTATAGCAGTGATGGTGATACCAGGTGTTGCCGTGGGGAGTTTGGGATTAAGCCTAATCCCTTCAAGTACATTGAAGCTTGTGGTTTACGCAATACTTCTCCCGCTGATATTGCTGCAAGCGTCAGGAATAAGGAAACCGATAAAGAAGGAAAAGCGTGCAGGACTGGCTTTAGGGTTTGGCATAGGCACCCTGTATTCTCTTACTACTATATCTGGGCCTCCAATAGCATTGTTTTGGAATAACCAAGGCATGATAAAGGAGGAATTCAAGGCAGCGCTAGCACAAATAAGGGTAGTAGAATCGTACATGACTCTCGCAAGCTATTTCCTCTTAGGCATAATAAGCGTGCAGAGTCTCGACATATTCACGGCCATAGCTCCTCCCGTATTGATAGGCCTTCCTCTAGGCATGCTCCTAGCGAAGAACATAAAACCAGAAACATTCAGAAGGGTGTGCATGAGTTTTGATGGATGGGTCGTAGCGTACGCGTTATCAAGCCTATTGATTTCGCAGCTTCATGTAGCCGCTAACATGGCGTACGCATTCCTTGCATTGGTTTTTGTGGTAGACGGTGTGCTTCTTTACAGGTTCTTCACCGGCAGGCAGAAAATGGACACTTTCTCAGCGCACTGAAGAAACTGAATGAGATAAAAACATACGCGTTCAATTAGAATCATGTCAGATGTTACGGTTTCGCGCATAGGTGGGCCTCTAGCCGAGAGCCTAAAAATTGAATTCGCGGAAAGAAAAGGAATTGGGCATCCAGATACTCTAATCGACGGCATCGTAGAAAATGCGGGCAGAAGCCTTGCCCGCGAATACATTAACAAGACGGGCAGCATACAGCATTACAACATAGATAAAGGGTTGATTGTCGGGGGAAGCTCATCAGTGGGATTTGGTCACGGAAGCATTAAGAAGAAGATCGAGGTTATCGTTGCCGGAAGGGCAACAGCGAAAATAGGGCCTGTGAATATTCCTGTTAACGACATAGTCATGGAAAGTGCCAGAGAATTCATGGAATCTAAAACTAGATTTCTGGATGTTGAAAATGATGTCGACTTCATTTCGAAATTGAGGGAGGGAAGTTCAGAGCTTAAAGGGCTTTTCTCACATGTAAGAGTTCCATATGCAAATGATACCTCGTTCGGAATCGGGTTCGCGCCATTCACTCTGCTTGAAAAATTGGTGCTTGACACTGAGCAGTATCTCAACGGCAATCACTACAAAAGGCAAGCTCCGGAAGTCGGAGAGGACATTAAAGTGCTTGGGGTACGCAATGGAAAAGAGATTTCGCTGACAGTTGCTATTGCATTCGTTTCAAAGTTCATCAAAAATATCGAAGCGTATGAAAAAGCGAAGGAGCGAGTAGAGCATGACATAATGTCTCGTGCGAAGCACGTCGCGGGCAGAGGCGTAACCGTCAAAGTGAATGTGGGCGACGAAGTAGAAAAAGGCAATATCTACCTCACTGCAACCGGATTGAGCTGCGAGTCCGGGGACGACGGGGAGGTGGGCAGGGGCAATCGCATTAATGGGTTAATAACCCCTTTCAGGAACATGAGCCTTGAGGCTGCAGCAGGCAAGAATCCGGTTAACCACATAGGGAAAATCTACAACGTGCTTGCAAGGAATGTCGCTGAAGACTGTGTTAAACAGTATAATGATATAGCAGAATGCAAGGTGGCGATAGTCGGTGAAATAGGTAGCCGCATAGACATGCCGAAAGTATTCCAAATCGAAATAGGCGCAGATAGGAAAAAATTCGAAAACATAAAGGGAAAGCTCAGGTATATAGCAGATTACCATCTTGAGCATATCTGCGAACTTTCCATGGAGATAACAAACGGCAAATATGAGTTGTTTTAGGGATTAGGTATGGACTGGAAACTTTTGAAACGAATTGGTCAGGTCTTTGGCATGCTCGTTGTAAGTATGCTTCTGTTTTTTGTATTGGCTGGTAGCTTGCAGTTCACCAGAGCATGGCTCGTTTTCGCCATTTATTTCATGGTTCTTCTGGTTAATTTTATCGTGATGGTTGCGAAGAATGCATCGGACATAGCAAGAGAACGCAGCGAGACAAAAAAAGGCACAAAGGGCTGGGATATAGCCATCGCTTCATTGTATGCGATTGGATTGTTTGGCATTTTCGTTGCTGCGGGACTCGATGCCCGCGCAGGAATAGTTATTTGGGGTCTTCCAGTCATCGCCTTAGGGTCTTTGATGTTTGTCTGTGGCGATGGGCTGGTGCTGTGGGCCATGCTTTCCAATAAATATTTCTACACCACTGCGAGGATAGATCCCAGGCAAAAGGTTGCGGTAAAAGGCCCATATGCCAAAATAAGGCACCCTGGATATGTGGGCATCTTGCTGTTCATAACCGCAATGCCAATGATACTGGGCTCGCCGAGCGCGATGATAATTGCCCTCGTTGTGGATTTGCTGATTCTGCTGAGGACTTATCTAGAGGACAATATGCTCATGCATGAGCTCAAGGGCTACAAAGCGTATGCCAAAGATGTGAGATACAGGTTAATCCCCTATCTCTGGTAGGCTCATTTCTTGCATATATACAAACCATATCCTGCGTAGTTCATCAGGTCAAATATCCTTCGTATCATGGTAGGATTCAGTATCCATCTTAATTTCGGATCAAAAACGACTCCAACTCTCTTCATGAAGGCCCACGGGCCGTCTATCACCATGTGGCTCATGAAATCATCCATGGGCGTTTCACGGTGCGCTTCTGAATGTAAAACCTCAAATCCTACAGATTTGTAAATGCTCTTCCATTCCCTTTCAGTATGTGCGAAAAACTTTCCGCCTAATCCATGCCTAAAAACCTCTTCATACTCTTTCGACACTTTCTTCAAGAAAGTAGCTTCATTGCTGCCGAACAATCCGCCTGATTTCAGCACTCTACGGATTTCCTTACCTACCTTCTTCGCATCGCAGAACGCGAGCACAGATTCGGATATGACAACGTCGAAACTCCCACTCCTGAAAGGCAGATGGTGTGCATTAGCTTGCACGAAACTAACTCTGTCCTGTACGTTGAAACGTTTCGCGCGTTTCCTTGCTTCTGAAAGTAGGTCCTTGCTCACGTCAAGCGCTGTAACCTCAGCACCGTATTTCTTTGCAAGAACGCATGCTGCATATCCCGTTCCGCAACCAACGTCAAGTACCTTGGTTCCATATCCTATCTTGCAGAATTCCGCAAGGCGTCTCGTTGCCCATGGTCCGCCCCAATGCTGCGTTATACCTACGCTCTCCCACACACGAATTATGCTGAGTTTCTTCGTCATGGCCATACAATACTCTGTGGACGCGAAACAATAAAAAGAGATTGATCAAATTCTGCATGCGAAACACAGGATTTTATTGCTATCTTGAGATAAAGAGGGGTGAGTTGCATTGAAGAAAATGACCCCAAACGTTGCATGGGAAACTATAGGCATAACCAAACATTTCGGAGGCATTAGCGCGACCAATGCGATGCTGAGTACATGCAAGCTAAAACCTGGCGACAAGGTGCTCGAAATCGGATGCGGCACTGGATACACTAGTTGCATGTTGGCCAAACGTTTCAATGCCATGGTTACCGCAGTAGACATAAGCGGCAAACTGCTGCAAGCTGCTAGGAAAAGGGCGAAATCCCAGGGGATTTACGGAATAAGATTCATCAGGGCAGATGTCTGCAAACTGCCATTCAAATCAAACAGTTTTGATTTTGTCATCGCGGAATCGGTGCTTTCCCTAACAGACGCATCGCAGGCAGCATCCGAGATATATCGCGTACTGAAGGGCAAAGGCACGTTCTGTGACAACGAGGTTACGTATATACATAAGCCAAGCGAAGAGGAGAAACGCTATTTCGCAACGTCTCTGGGTACGAACGTCACGATTTTACTAGCAAAAGAATGGAAGCACCTATTTCGAAAAGCAGGCTTTACGCGAGTGCACGCAGAGAGCTTTAAACTGAATACGCTGGAAGATTTCAGAAGCCACCTGGCAATTGACGGTTTCTGGAAGACGATATCTGGATTCGGTATGATCTTCGAGAAAAGGTTCAGATCTACGTATCTCAACGCATCGCTTCTCAAGCAGTGGATGCGCTTCTTCCGCTTCGCAGGATACGGCATATATGCATGCAAGAAATACGGCAGGCATAGTAAGAAATTAAGATGAACATTTGAAATCTAGAAAAGATTGCTCCCATCGGGATTTGAACCCGAGTTACAGGGTTGAAAGCCCTGAGTCCTTGGCCGGACTAGACGATAGGAGCAACAGCATATATAGTTTAGAGCAAAACTTTCTTAATACGAGATGTTATCTCCTTATTGACTGGTCCAAGACTTTGGTATTTATCAAGTCAACTATCCTCTTATGCACAGAGCATATGCTCCTAAGCGCATCATCACTAAGGTTTGATGCCGCTTGGCCGAGTACCGACTTTGCATGGGCTACTTCTTCGTAAGAAACTTTTGAATAATCTTCCTTATTTGGCGTCTCCACGATAAAGCAATTCTTCGTATTTCCCGCAAGTCTGAGATACAGTTTTCTGGCGTTTTCCAGGAACTCTTTGTTTTCGAATATCGCTCTCTCGACGTTTCTGGAGCTGAAACGCTTCAATGCAGTGTCGACATCTACGTCGAGCAGGAACATCGCTGAAGGATCAGGGTAAGCGGAGTTGACTAAATCTAGAATGGCCTCATCTATCCCAGAGCTCATTCCGTATACCTTTGTCGACATCCTGTATCGTATGCATATCACGTCTTTTCCTTCGTTCCTTGCTGGTTCTATCTCATGTATGACATGTATTCCGCGGTCTATTGTAAACATCAACTGTACTTCAAGAGGGGAGAATGGTTTTTCCCCATTCGTCGCAGAATTGCGCTGCCTTATTATCTGGCGTATCTTCTTTCCGGTGTCGCTGGTAGAAGGTTCGCTGGTAAGAATAGCATTTCTATGTAGTTTGTTTGCGAAATAATCGAGAAGTAGAGCACCCTGCACGTCTTTTCCAGCGAGGTCTATGCCGTCTATTACTAAGAACAAACCCTTCTCGATTATCTTGTTTGGTTCTACGTGCTTGAATGCATTAAGCAAGTCGTTTTTGACTACTACAGGCTCGCCTATCTTCTTTTCCTTGACAGCATCAAGCATGGAAGCAACCACTTTATCTCGAAAGTGCCGCTTCTTCTTCTTTCGTGCTCTCAGATATAGCTCCCATAACGGAAGAAACTAAGACTACGTCCCCAACGTTTTTCACGTTCTTGTAGAGTATGCTCTTTTGCTGCAACACTGATTTTGCATTGCCCTTTGCATTTTTCCAAGGAACGGTCAAAAGCCTGCTTGCTTCAGCCCTCTCTAAATCAAGCACTATGTCCTGAACATCGCCAAGATACTGGCCATTATCGCTGTATATATCCATGTGGTAGATTTCCGAAAGCAACATTTGGTCACCGTATATATCTAAACGAATAATCTTTTAAAGATATCTCGGGTTTTAGAGGGGAAAAGGTCAGGGTTGCATCCATTCTATTTCGTAATATTCGTGCGTGCTTCCTCGCAAAGTAATGTTCCTCACTTTATAGTATGTAACGGAGGTTTCCCTATCAACTATCCCCAATATCAGTTCCAATCCGTGTTTTTTTGAGCTTTTTATCGCACCTGCGAGTTCCTTGCCGCCGATATACTGGTCTTCATTGAGCGCAAGCATTGCATATCGCGGTGATGAATTCCTTGGGTTTTCCGTGTTGCCTTTGCTCCTATGGTATAAAGTGAAATCTGGTTCTATCTTGCTAACTGTGCCTTTGCCCGGAATCGCGAGTATGAATGTTTTCCTTACCGAATGCGCAACCCTTATCGCCCGTGCCCATTCAGATATCAATAATCTGGTTTCGCGAGGGAACACCTGTATTACGTGCTTTGAATGGATCCATTTATCGTTTCTCACGGGCGATGCTCCAGGCATGTATATCCTGAAATGCGTACCGAATTTGAACCCTGTTTTAACAACGTAGCCATGGCTTCTCCAATCCCTGTAAACTTCGTACAGCCTCTTGAAGTCAGGTCTCCTTGCAATTGCAAGTTTAAGCATTTCCCTTTTTCCGGAATTCGTAATTCGGAGTGATTTGTTCTCTAGCAAGTACATCGCTTCGAATATGTCGAGTTTGTTGAATTGCCCGTGGTCTGCAGCCTTGTATGTTCCATACTGCCCGAACCACTGTTCGTCGTAGAGTTTCTTTCCTGATTCGTTGTCGAAGATCATACTAACCAGATCTTCCCTGAAGAACGTCGCAGAAGCCTTGTATCTTTTCATGTCGATTTTCTTGCTTCTGTAATCCTTCAGCATTGTTTTCGTTCTACTTGGTTTTTTGACAGTTCCATTCAATGCGACTAACCCGCGATCTCTCCAATCCTTGTATGCAAAATATCTCGTCAGCAGCCTTTTTTTGGCACTCATGCCCTTTACAACGTCCTCTGCATGCAATATCTTGCCTTCCCTGTAGCATTCGGCAGACCTAACTTCAATAAGATACATCAATTCTTCATCTGAAAGTTTGACTGCGCTACTGCCGCTACCATAGAATCCATTTTTGAGAATGTCTCTGCTTTGCGCATCGTAAGAAAATGCGGCATTCATGCGCAATTGCAGTTTAAGTTCCATAACCTCATTTGCTCATGCTACTTATAAATGCACGCTTACGCAACTATGCTGGCCTTTATTCCTGGCGCGATCTCTTCAGTAGCACTTCCGAACTCTATCGCCTTTACGTTTATGCTCGTTTTTATCTCGTCTACGCTGTTTCCTAGTATTGGCTGCATGCTCGAATCGAGAGTGAGCTTGAGTATCTCGCTGTTCAGCGCCTTCTTATTGTCATGCTTCCACTTCCTTATTCCGCGTATTGTATTAGCGAGTGCTTCTCCGCTCTTTTCATCGTATTCAGATATTGTGCTTTCAACAGGCCATGAAGTGATGTGTATTGATTTCTTCGATGAATCTGGCCCGTATGATGCGTTGTCCTTTATGAGGTTCTGATATACCTCTTCCGTGGAATACGCTATGAACGGGCTCATCATTTTTATGGTATCGAAGAATACTTTGTTCATAACGTATTTTGCGGCTTTGTCTTCAGAATAAATCCTGTTCTTTGCGAATTCCAGATAATCATTTGCGAATATCCAGAAGAATTCTTCTATCGCGTTTCTTGCGCCAAAGTAATCAAACGATTCGAACTTTGCGGTAGCCAGTTTGACCGTTTTATTCAATTCTGCCAATATCCATTTATCGATAACTGCGAGTTCTTTCTCCTCGCCGAATTCCTTGCATTTCAGCTCTATGAACTTGCCGACGTTCCACATCTTGTTGATGAGCCTAGATCCGGCAATTACCTCTTTCTCCTGGAATGAGTTGTTTTCGCCAAGTACCGATGAACTTGCCCAGTATCTCAATGGGTCTGCGCCGTATTTTTCGATGTAAGGCATAGGCAGCACCACATTTCCCTTAGATTTGTGCATTGCCTGCCCATGAGAATCGAGCCCGTGCCCAGATATCATTATGTCTTTCCAAGGTATGCTCTGCATGTGCAGGTATGATTTAACTATGGTTGTAAATGCCCAGAATGAGATTATGTCGTGTGCTTGCGGGCGCAGATTCATAGGGAATATCTTTTTCAGGTATTTGTTGTCAATTCCCCATCTTGCGTTTATCAAAGGCGTGAGGGACGAGGTTGCCCACGTATCCATAACGTCTGTTTCTGGATCGAATTCAGTGCCGCCGCATTTGCATGCGCTTTTTGGCTTGTCCGCAAATGGATTTACTGGAAGCTGCTCCTTTTCGGCAAACATCGGCTCGCCGCACTTCTTGCAGTACCATATTGGGAAATAAACCCCGAAGAATCTCTGCCTGGAAATGCACCAATCCCAGTGCAATCCATTGACCCAGTTGTCATACCTTACTTTCATGTATTCTGGGTGCCACTTGACCTC
Source organism: Microcaldota archaeon (assembly GCA_021789155.1). Classification (GTDB taxonomy): domain Archaea; phylum Micrarchaeota; class Micrarchaeia; order Micrarchaeales; family CABMGC01; genus JAJYJW01. Next base: position 22,005 of record JAJYJW010000008.1, on the reverse strand, counting down.
GTTTCCGTATTCTAGGAATTTATCCTTCAAATCCAGATATTTCACATACCACTGCTTCTTTACGAGGAATTCTATTTCGGTCCCGCACCTTTCGTGTACGTTTACGCTGTGCTTAATGGGTTTCTCGTCTTTTACGAGACCTTTTCCCTTTAGGTCGTTTACAATCTTCTCCCTCGCATCGCGTATCTTCGCATTATTGTAATAGGGATGTGTCATCTTTCCTTGTTCATTTATTATGATCTTCAATCCAAGCTTGTATTGCTTGTACCATTCGATATCGGTCTGGTCACCGAACGTGCAGCACATGACCACTCCGGTTCCGAATTCTGGGTCGACCTTTCGGTCTGCGATTACTTTTACCTCGTCGCCGAATATCGGCGTTTTCACCGTTTTCCCGATTATCCCAGCATGTTTTTTATCTTCCGGATTGACCAATATGGCTACGCATGCTGGCAGCAACTCCGGCCTCGACGTGGCTATTTGAACATTATCGGAGAATTCTATGGTGTATATCTTGCTGTCTTCCTCTTTGTCTTCCAATTCCATCTGGGAAACTGCGGTCCTGCACTTAGGGCAGAAAAGTAGAGGTGCTTCCATTTGGTATATCCTGTCCATTTTAAGCAATTCGAGGAATGACGTTTGCGATATTTTCTGCACGTCTTTGGATATGGTTTGATAGTAGAATTGCCAGTCGACTGAAAGGCCTAGTCTCTGCCAAAGTTCGACGTATTTTTCATTGTATGGCTGTATCTTTTCCCTGACGAAATCTATGAATTTGTCGCGCCCCAGCGTTTCTGCATTAACGCCATAGTCTTTTTCTATCCTCAACTCCGTAGGAAGGCCGTTGTTGTCAAGACCGAACGGGTAGAAAACGTTGAAACCCCGCATTCTTTTGTACCTTGCGATGAACTCCGCCTGCGAATACGAGAATACGTGACCAAGGTGGATTTCCCCGGATACCGTTGGTGGGGGAGTGTCTATGGAATAGACCTGCTTGTCGCTGTTTTCATCAAACGCGAATACTTTGTTTTCAGACCAGAACTTGCGTATCTTCGCTTCGACTTCAGTTGGATTGTACTTATTATCCACACTATCACGTAAATAGACAACATGCATTAGGAAATCTAGCTATTTAAGGGTTATCTACTAGCACGCGTTGCCAGTGGTTTTCTGGTAAAAGAATTCACGCGGCAACGTTGGTCGCTGGAGCAGCACCGTCCTCGCCATCATCTTCGCCCTGCGCGCTGCTCTCCGCTACGTTTATGTATTGCCTGTTTATCGATATATCGCTGCTGCCAGGTTTGCTGGTTATCTCGGTTTTCTTCCTTCTCACTCCAGTGAATAGCAGATCAGGATTCTCTTCTATCTTCTCCTCGTCTATCCAGCTCTTAATGTAAGTCGCAATGTTCCTCAAAGGCTTTGAGTACCTATCTGTGAACGAGTAGCGCATGCCTTCATGCTTCAATATGCCAACGCTAACTCCAAAGTCTAGATATCTTTTCCAGGTAGCAACAGGCAATTCCTTGCTGCAGTCCTTAAGCCTTAGCTCGCCCTTCCTCTTTACTGCGAGAAGCGCTTTCGCGAACCTGTATGCTTTTGTTTCGTTCTCGAAATAAATCTTCGCAACTTCCCTCACGCTAGGGCTTTTCAGCTTCTCTTTGAGAGGTGCGTCTTCGTATTCCCAGTACTTTATCCCCATATGATCGCCATATATATTTACGTAGCTATCTTTTTATACCTTAAAATCTTATGTATTACGTCCTGTGAAGAAGAGAGTAACTGCTGAATAATGATGTAACCCATTTCGGCTGAGGGCAAAACATGGTGATGGGAACGAAAACGAAGAAAAAGGAATTACAATATCCGAAGATCGCATTTCTTTTGTGTCTGGTGGCTCTGTTAGCCAGTTCCCTATTGATAACGAATCCAAGCATAGACAACATCGATGCATCTACGTATGTAATAGCCCCAATAATAATGCTTCCGCTTTTCTTTGCATTCATACTTTTCAAGGAAAATCCCATTCCTTCAACTTCCATAAAGAGCATAATGCTGGGATTCGCGTTGCTCATAGCGTTGGCTGTGCTAATGTCGTATCTTTACTATTCCTCTCAATACCTATTCATAAGCTATAGGATTGACATGCTTCTGTTCCCAATCGCCGCGATAGCGCTGATCTCTATAATCTACGGATTTTCAAACATACGCAAGTTCAGGTACGCGTTGATCTATTCTGTGCTTGCTTCTCCGCTCATATTCTATCCGGTCATATCCGCGAACAGCGCATTCGCATCTGTAAACTCGCAAATAATCTTTTCTGTGCTGCATACATTCATCAACGGGGTTTCATTCACTGCTCCGTTTTCCATAAGTTACAATACGATAAGCATAGGCATAGGCACTGCATGCGCAGGGGTTGCCGTATTCATCGCATTGCTCTTGTTCATGCTGCCAGTCGCATACCTCTTCGACGGGAAATTATCGGCTAAAGCGTACTGGTTGGCATCTGGCATATTCCTGCTGTTCATATTGAACCTTTCAAGAATGGCCGGAATTGCGGCAGTATGGCTCGTTAAAGGCCCGTCTGCAGTTGTTTCCACGATTCATCTATTCATTGGCGTTTTGATATTCTACGCTGCGATACTCATAATGCTCCCAGCAGCAGGGATATTCGGCCTTAAGATAAAGAGCATGAAAATTGAACTATCAGAAAAAGTCACAGGCGAGCCTAGCCATGTCTTCGCATACGTGTTTGCAGTAATCGGGGTGCTGGCGTATCTATTCGCATCGCAGATATTCGTGAATACTACGCGCGTTCCCGTGCTTGCAGCAATGAACACCACGCAGTTCGTGGCAAATTCGATAACCTCGCTGCAGTATCTGCATAAAATAGTAAATGCAACCGGATGGAACGCATCGGCAATATACTATAGCGATGGCAGGAGCATAGCGATCCTATTCAGTAACGAGATCTTCAACCAATCTAACCCGATAGTCGGCGTGTTCAGCGCTACTAATTCGTCATCGATATCGGACATTCTCCACAATTCCTCAATATCTGGAAGCAGAGTGTTCATAAACAACGGGACAATAGTCAACGGTTACGACATAGTTTCAAACAGCACCGAATTCTTCGTGTTCTCCTCAGTACTGCCTTACTTTACTGCAAACACCTTTTCCCCGGTGGATACGTATTTCATAATGCCATTGAGTACTGGATACTATTCTAAGGGATGCGCTTATGATTCAGATATATATTCAAACTTGCTTTCATTCATCACGCAGGGAACGATGAATACTTCTAAAATGTATGAAATGGATAATGCATATTGCATATTCAAGCACATTGTGGTATGATGCAGTTCGAGAATTCTGCGGGCGCATTGATATACAAGATGGAAAACAACACGATTAAGATGTTGTTTCTCATAAGGTTCAACGACAAATTGGACATAGCAAAAGGCCATATAGAGCAGGGAGAAAACTCCGTGATAGCCGCAAAGCGCGAGATAAAGGAGGAAACAAACCTAGACGTAGAATTCGTCCCTTCGTTTTCTGCTTCGACAAGATACAGGTTCATAGAACGCTACGATGGACCAAGCAAAAAAGTCTCGAAGCAAGTAAACATATATCTTGCGAAAACCGACGGAAAGGACGTAAAGGCATCAGAAGAACACAAAGGTTTTTGCTGGCTGAACGAGAAGGATGCCCTAGCTAGAATCAAGTACAGGGAACTCTCTTCAATCTTGAAAAGGGCATTCGCGTACATCCCAAGGTATGAGGCAATGCTCGCATTGAATAAGGAATACGCGGAATTGCCTTCGAAAAACGCGCAATGGCAGCTGAGCTCAAGACTGGTTCCTGGGGCAGGGGCGCTTGACGCAAAAGTCATGCTCATAGGACAAGCTCCCGGGAGGAACGAGGACAAGCTCCTCGCGCCATTCGTTGGCCGTTCGGGAGTGATACTGAACAAGATGCTGGCCGCGGCACATCTGGACAGAAGGAATACATACATAACGAGCGTCGTGCAGTTCTTTCCGCCAGAGAACAGGCTTCCAACCGATGAGGAGCAAGCTTTATGCCTGCCCCTTCTGGAGCGCCAGATAGCGTTGGTCAAGCCCAAGTACATCATACTGCTCGGCAAGTTCGCAACGGAATCGCTGTTCGGCAAAGGTTCCGACACCACCCCTGGCAGGATGATTGAGAAAAACGGGATCCGGTATTATGTTGCAGTCCATCCCGCACGCGCGCTGAGACTGAAAGCAGCATACAACGGCATGATGTCGCAATTCAAAAGATTCGGCAAAGAAGTAAGCACTCGCGCGAAATCGCAGGGCGCGAACAGCCAGAGGCAGAATTTCAGCCCCAGACATCGGCCTTTATCTTCTGCTTATCAACGCCAAGAGAAACAAGTACATTCTGCACAGCCTTAGTGAACTCCAAAGGCCCGCAAACGTAGCAGGTTCTTTCAGTGATGTCTGGAGCATGCTTTTTCACCATATCCTCGTTAACGTGCCCATGCTCTCCGCTCCATTCATCAGTACCTTCCCTGGTCGCGGTCACACAATAATCAAACGTAAGCTCATTCCGATACTGCTCCAGTTCCTCCTTTCTTATTATGTCCTTATGGAATCGCACGCTGTATATGAGCTTTACGTCTGTGCTCAGATTTTCGTGCTTTATTTGCCTAAGCATAGATAGAAATGGTGCTATTCCAGTACCTCCTGCTATGAACATCACTTTGCTGTCAATTCCCGCATTGAATTGGAATTGGCCGTAAGGGCCAGTTACGTAGTAGATGTCTCCGACCTTTGCAGTATCGAGGTAGGAGGTAAACCTTCCATGGATCATGCTTATCGCGAATTCGATAGTGTCGTCGTTCGGAAGCGATGCGAGAGAAAACGCCCTTCCTATATCCGCACCGGTCTGTGCGTCTTTATGGTGGAGCATCACGAACATTCCGGGTTTGAAATCTAGCTTGCTCCCATCTTGCGCTTTGAATTTGAAAAGTGTAACATCAGGTGTGTCTTTGTCTATTTCTGCGATTACATAGGGTTTCTTGTTTATCATTAAATCAAGCACTATTGCCGTAAAAAGTTAATAAAAGTTATTTAGTAAACGATTCGACTATCTTCTCGAATTTTTCCACGTCTTTTATCAGTTCCTTGAGTTTTGGATTTATGCTGTAACCCAATCCGTATCCGCGTTCGGTTCTTATATGGGTTGGCTGAAGAACGTTCAGTTCCATAGACAAGTCCCTAAGCGTTATTATCAGGGTCTTCCTCGTGAACTTCTTTCCAAGCACGGAATACAATTCTCTTGTTGTCCTAGGACTCTTCTGCATGAGTAGTTTCAGCACTGCATAATTAGGCCTTGTAAGGAGCTTCCTCACCATCCATATCTCGTCCTTCTCTCGCTTGTCCGTGCGTTGCCCGTCCATCCCCTCGTTCCCTGCGGAAGACATATACATCCACGCAAGTTTATTGCGATACAATGTTTATATACCTATACCTGAAGTAATGCAATATAAAAGCGCGGCGCTAATTCTATATATTTTCACGGCAGAATATTTGTGTGCTGTTTATGTCATTAGTAGACTTGTCCTGGACAGAAAAATACAGACCTTCGAGTTTAGACAGCGTGCTCGGCCAGAAGCCGATAGTAGAAAGGTTGAAAGCGTTCGTTGCATCGAAAAGCTTTCCCAACATGATATTCTCTGGAAATGCTGGAGTGGGAAAGACCACGTGCGCAATAGCGATGGCAAAGGACCTTTACAAGGATAACATAAACGAGGCTTTTCTAGAGCTCAACGCGAGCGACACTAGGGGAATAGAAGTAATAAGGGGCAAGGTGAAAGAATTCGCAAGAACCGTAGCGTTGTCAGGCGACATGGTGAAGATAATATTTCTTGATGAAGCCGATTCCCTTACTCCTGAAGCGCAGCATGCTCTGAGAAGAACCATGGAGAAGTACAGCGCTACGACAAGATTCATACTTAGCGCCAACTATGCTAGCAAGATAATAGATCCGATACAGAGCAGGTGCGTGGTATTCAGGTTTAAGCAGCATAGCGAGGAAGAAATGCTAGAATACATAGCAAGAGTGGAAAAAGGAGAGGGGTTGCAGGTCAGCGATTCCGGAAAGGAGGCGTTGCTCTACGTAAGCGAGGGCGACCTCAGGAAGCTCACCAACATAATGCAGAGCGCGGGCTTCAAGAACAAGAGCATAACCGACAAGGACGTTTATGAAATAGCGGAAAGGGTGCGCCCGAAGGAGGTAATAGCGATGATGAGATACGCGCTTTCCGGAGATTTTATCAAGGCAAGGACCGAATTGAACAAGCTCGCTATAACATACGGGATGAGCGGCGAAGACATCCTACTGCAATGCTACAGGGAAGCGCTAAATCTGGATGTTCCTGACAAGACCAAACTCAGGATAATAAGCGCAATAGGAGATTACAACTTCAGAATAACCGAAGGCGCAAACGATAGAATACAGCTAGAAGCGATGCTGGCAAGGATGGCATTGTTCGGGATGGACAGCACCGCATGAAGCGGTGCTTTTTTCCATCGTTCTTCTACGGGCAGCTAAGCAACGTTGCAGGGCAGTCTCTTGTAACCATTGTGTCGTAAGTGCATGTGCCATAACTGTAGCTTAATGTGTCAGAATAATATCCCTGGGTGTACCTAGAGTATCCTGATGCACACACTCCTGGGCTTGAACCACATGGCGTTGTTGTTCCTGGCCCAGTAGTTAGGTAGCAAGTCCATGATGCGCTAACAGTTTGTCCACCATATCCTGCTTCGTCTCTTAATCTTGCTAGTTGGTAGCCACACCAGGAAAAGCACGAAGTTGCACTGTATCCGCTCGATGAACTCGAGCCATAGAAGGTGGGCGCGGTACATCCATTGGTTGCCTGGCTTATGGAACCGACTCCAGATACATACGGATCAGACCATCCTCCCCAGCAACCGTATGTTCCTGGTGCACTATACCCTGATGGAGTGCAGAATTGGTTTACGTAGTCGTTCAAATTGCAATTAACGTATGCTGGATAGGCTAATGATGCTGGTGGTGATGTAGTGTATGTCGCATGTTGCACTATGTCGCCATAGGAATATGTTGTTGATGATTGGCCTGTTGTAGTAATTGACCCGCTTGCAGTATACTTGCTAATAATCGTTTTTATGTAGCTGCCACCATAATAAGGTGCGTTGTAGTAACAATTGCTTCCATCCCAATAAACTGTATATCCACTATATGTCTGTGGGCAGTATATACACGTGCTCCCGGATGTCGTTTCGAAGTTGTATCCGCTCTGTGCAGGGCATAGTTCAGTTGATCCGCCACCATAAGCTGCAGCATATCCTGTTCCTGTCCATCCGTTGAAATAATATGATCCACAACTTGTGGGAGTAGAAATGCTTGTAGCTTGACCCCAACCTTTGTAATAATAATACTGTGCAGATGGCGAAGTATCTGTGGTTACACAGCTTGCGCTTCCGTATATATCAGAGTATATAGTAAATGCCCATGCTGGTGTATAAGTGAGCACCGCCGAACATGCAGCAGTACTTATAGTAACGCTGCCAGAAATTACTGTAGATAATGTGGATATTCCACATCCTCCATCGCTTCCCTGATAATAATACATCTTTGCAGGTATTGTCTGGGAAGAGCCAGAACCCAAATAACCGGTGGTCCACCCTGCACCACTATCTGCAACTGACGACTTACTTGATGAGAATTGGTCTGGAGCAAGAGAATAAGAGTAAGTTCCTGGATAAACCCAAACTGACGCTTGTCCACCAGCGAATCCAGTCCCTGCCAAAGTCACTACGTTTTCTGCAGCAAGGCTACTAGCATACGCTGCATTGTTCACCGTTTGAATTGAAAAGGTTATCAGGAATTGTTTGTTTTCATATGCTGTAACTATACATGGGTTCGAAGGAGTTACGCCTGCTGTAGCGGTGGTGCCACTTGATAGAGCGCAACCGCTGTTTCCCGTTGCATGGTCAAATACCCAACGCGTTCCACCTATATGTCCAAGTTCTCCACTAAAGTAAGTGTACCCTAACTGGGCGTTAAGGTTTTGCCATGCTGTAGTTGCGGTACAACTTGTGCCCGTAGAACTGCATCCATAATTGCTGGCGCCTAAAGTCACTACATGGAAGTTTGTGTTGTCTATGTTTACATCCATCGAATTGTACACTGCAAATATAACTGCACCTTGTTTTGTTTCACTTGCAGTCACGGTGCAAGGGTTCGTAGCAGTCACAGTAGAAGTTGGATTCGTAGAGCTTCCAAGTATGCAAGTAACGCTGTTGGATGTAGCTGCGCTTGCGAAGTTCCAACGTTCTTGTCCGTTCAATGCCGTGACCACAGAGTTGTACGAATAAGCCAATGCCGTATTGTAGTTCTGCCATATTGTTGTATCGGTGCATCCAGTTCCTGTAGAGGAGCATTGATAATTAACACTGTTTACGTTTATCGAATAAGGCGTTAACCCACTATTGGCAGTGCCTCCGCTAAACCAATCATAAGTATGTTGGGTATTGTAGTCCAAAGAGTTGTAAACCGCGAAGGTTATCTGATCCTGGGGTTGATAGTTTCCAGTAAGCTCGGTGCATGTTCCGCTTATAGTTATGCTTCCCGTAGCGCTATTTCCCGTAGCGCATTGGTTATCGCTCTTAGTGCTCGTGAACAAGTATCGTATTCCATCATTTGTTGAAGCCTGTACTCCGTTTTTGTAAGTGTAGCCTATACTGTTCCCAGAAATCACCCTTACGGTGTATGGAAAGTTTGAATATGTCAACGAAGGAGATACTCCGCTTCCTACGAGGCTGATTATGGTATTGCTGCTAACTCCGCTTTCCATGGTTGTAGGATCGGTAGCGCTAGACAGTTTCAATGTCAACGTGTATATTGCATTTACATTGGCGTATTCTGTGGTGGGTGCATTGAGTGTAAATGTGTTGCTTGTCTGGCTTCCCGAATAGCAATAAACGCCTTGGGCGCAGTCGTAACTTCCAGAAGTTCCACTCCATCCCAACGCAGCATTGTTCACCGAATCGGATAGCTGTTCATTTATGGTAATCAGATTACCTGCATTCTGCCATCCTGATAAAGGCGATAAAGTGTACGAAACTCCATCTCCGCTATGCGCTACCGTAAGATAATACTGTAGTTTGTATGTTATGGTTGAAGCACAGCCTGCAGTACCAATTGATAATTGTCCAGCTGCGGAGGATACGCCACAGTTGTTGTCAAATGAAGGACTTCCGTATTGTATTCCAGTTCCAGCACCAATGGCGCTTGAAAACGAATAGGTGTGCTGGGAATTGGGTGCAAGATTGACTGTTATTTCTCCATTCGTGAACTGGCTGTAGACATAAGGCGTGCTGTCTATAGTGAGTACTGTGGTAGTTGCGCCTACTCCAGACATCTGCGCAGGGTTAAGCGCAAATGTAACTCCTACTGGCGCTTGCAAAGTAATCGTCACTATATTGGAGTCGACTCCAGCATATGTTGCCTTAACTTCTACGCTTGTCCCAGTGGCTGCATTTCCCAAGCCAGAGAATTCTGAAATTGCGGTGCCGTTTGATGTACTCGTAGTGACGTTTGGCGAGAACGTTGCATACTGTGGATTAGTGACTGCAGAGAATACTACTGTGGCTCCGGTTATCGGATATCCAAGCATCTTGACTGTTGCGGTCAATGGATCCAAACCACCTCCGATAAGTTGTGTGGTGTTGGTGGCAGCAAGGGTTATGCTTATCGGCGTAGAGGAAAGGATTGGTTGCGAATGTGTTGAGAACGTACCTGCATAATTTTGCACGTTACCGCTAGTGCATTGATTGTATATCTTGCTTGGGCAAGGAATCGCCTGTAAAATAGTCTTTCCATAAACCAAAGACCCCTGTGAACTCGTTGTGGAAATAGTGTTGCTGCAAATCATCGCACCTCCTGGGAGGACAAGGTTTGGTGCGCATGTTGCGGTTAGAACCCCATACTGCGTGGTATTGATGTACAGCACGGGATTTATTATCGCGAATTGCTGGTTATTGGACAGAAGAACCGCAAAAGACGAACTCTGCGAGTTAGACCCGAAAACTATCGCCTGGCAATTGGCACCGTTGCTGAACGTGCACGTGTTAGGTGCGATGGTTCCGGGAACGAACACAAAAAGGTACAAAAGCACGAAGACGACAGCTACTACGATTATCGCCCAGCTGTACGAAAGCATGTATTCAATCGCTGATTGCGCTTTTTTCGAATTATTCGAAACTCTAGGTTTGCTTGTTTTCCTCGCCATATTACCCTCAATATTTATTTATTAAAACGCATTTGATATTAAAAGTATGTGTTTATTCAAAATCCTAAGGGTATCAGGAATATATTAGTTTTGCGGCACAAATATTCATGTTGTGTGGTTCAAATGCAGGGCATAAATGCTGAATTGTCTATAACTGTTGATAAGCTTAAGGCCTTTGTGCCTTCGGAATTCGAGGTACTGATAAAAGCAGGTTCTGATGAGAACGATCCGTACTGGCTTGAATCTATACTAGAGGTGCAGTATCCTCTCTCTTTGGCTCCTGACAAAAGCCTTCTAAGCGGGCGTTCGTTATTGGGTATAGCCTACAACGGCGAAACTAGGGAGAAGAAAGTGAAGATATTCGCGAATAACGACATATTTCCGGATAATTACAGGTTCAAATTGATACTATTCGCATACGATAAGGATGGCGCCATAGCGACGAGGCAGGAATACACGAAAGAATTGGAATGCAGTGATGAGAATGGCAAAATATTACAAGATACACGATAAAAAAGAGGTAATCTATGTAATAGTAGATGATGGGGGTTCAGTAATAATAGTCGATGAAGTAGGAAGGAAGGTGTTTCTTTCGAAATACCAAGCCAAACTGATGAAGTTCGGAATAGAAAACGTCATAAGCGACAGTTTCAAGGACGTAGATTCTTCTAACGTGAAAGTGGAAGAGATAAAAAGGGAGCAAATGCCTCATGTTAATGAAAAGTGATAATATGGACGAAAAACCACAATCAAATCCAAATGCACAGCAGGTAGAGAAAATAGTAATGGAGTATCAGACAGTAGCGGAACAATTGCGTTCGATATCAATGCAAATAGATCAATTGAACTTGCAGAAAGACGAACTCTCTTCAGCGGAGAAAGAAGTGGGTAACGCAGCCGGAAAGATATACAGGGGCATAGGTGGAGTAATAGTAGAAACGCAAAAAGAAGACGCTCTTGCAGACATAAAGGACAAAATGGAACTGAACGAGCTAAGGCTCAAGACCGCAAACAAGCAATACACCGACCTGAAAAACAGGGAAAAGGAATTGAGAGAGAAGATTTCGGGCATAGCCCCTCAGGCTTAATCGGTGTGACTATTGCCAAAATATCTCAAATTCGAAGAACTCCTGGATCTTCTGAGAAACAGCATCGACAAGAAAGTGCTGCTCACATTTCATTCCATTGGGGATAGGGATAGCGTAAGTTCCGCATTGGTGCTTTCAAAGCTTTTTCCAAATTCCGTAGTTGCAACGCCAGACTTCATAACCGCAAGTGCAAGAAGGGAAGTCAAGGAGCTATCAGAGCAGGTGCAAATATCAAATTCAATACCAAACGATACAGAGCTGGTTATCGTGTTGGATGCGAACACAACTGAAGCCATAGGCTCATTCGGGGAAAAGGTCGCGGAATACGCGAAAGACTCAAAGGCAATATTCATAGACCATCACGTTAAGCCGGCGGAGCAGAGCAATGCATACATATACAACAACGAGAACTACAACTCTGCGTCGAGCATAGTATACGACATAATTAAGCAAATGAATCTGCAACTTGATCGCGACTCATCTTTGGCACTTCTCAATGGGATAATTGCGGATTCGGCAGAATTCAGGAACATGAGTTCCAACAGTTTCAGGCAGATCGCGGATATTTTGGAAGAGAGCAACATGAACTATTCCCAGGTGCTTTTGCTCATAGAGGAACACGTTCCCTTAGAAAGCAGGCTTTCATTGCTCAACGACATAAAAAAGGCAAAGGTAGACGTGGTCGGCGATTATATTTTCATGTACGGGAGGGCAGACATGCACGCGAACGTTATAGCAGACATGGCGATAAGGATGGGTGCAGATGCTTCGGTGTTCTGGGTCGAGAAATCCGAAGACGTGTCAATGTCCGCGAGGTTAAAGGTTCCGCTTGATGTTACTCTCAACATGCATCTGGGAAAAATAATGCAGAAAAGCGCGCACAAATACGGGCTTCATGGGGGAGGCCATCCATGTGCAGCGGGAGCATACGGGAAATCAGATAACAACGAAGGCATGGCGCAGGAAATAGTGGAGCAGATAAGGGACAGATTAAAGGAGGGATAGGATGAAACTTGCGATAGTTTCTGACATGCACCTAGGGTACGAACGTTTCTACGACGATGCGTATGCGCAAGCATGCGCCGCACTCGATCAAGCGGCCAAAGTCTCGGATGCGATACTCATACCAGGAGATATTTTTGATATGAGAAATCCCAAGCCGGAGGTTCTGGCACTTGGCATAAATCTTTTCAGGGACTTGTCAAGAAGGGAATGGAAAGCGCGAGTGGCCGAATTCGAAGGGCCAAAGGAGAGGTTTACCAGCGTTCCAATAATCGCGATTCCCGGAACTCACGAAAGAAAAGCGGAAGGCGTTCATAATCCGGTAGATCTTCTGGGCCTTGCCGGTCTGATAGTCAACGCAACCGATTCGAATATCATACTCGAAAAAGGAATTGAGAAGGTGCACATATTCTCATTAGGGGGCATTGCGGAAGAGAAGGTGGCTGATACCCTAGCGCGCCTTGATCCAAAGCCAGTAGAGAACATGTTCAACATCTTCATGATGCACCAGTCGATTTACGAGTTACTCCCGTTCAGCGATACTTTCCTAGAGTATGAGGAATTGCCGAAGGGCTTCGATCTTTATATCGACGGACACATACACAACAAGGTCGAGGCTAAGGTGCATGGGAAGCCGTTTCTCATACCTGGAAGCACAGTACTCACGCAGCTTAAAGACGGGGAGCAGGAGCAAAAGGGATTCTTCGTATTCGATACCGAAGCGCGTACGTACGAGCACGTTAAGATAAGCTCCAGAAACTTCGTTGCGATAAGAATCGATGCTGAGAATTCGGAGCCTTCGGTAATAAGCGAGAAAATAGAGAAAGAAATAGAGAAAGTTGTGAAGTCTTCACCTAAAAAAACAGTAGTAAGAGTAATAGTCGAAGGAGAGCTAGCGGACGGCTATAAACTATCGGATCTTGACATAATGCCGATAGAGAGGAAATACCGCGAAGCCGCGTTTCTCGATATAAGCAAAAGCGAATTGGTAAGCAAAGCAGAAGAGGACGCAGCGAGCGACTTGCGAAGCAGCACGATGAATGCAATGTCTGTCAAGGATTATGGCATGGCGATATTTCTGGATAAGCTCAATAAGCTAGGTTATTCCCTCAACACCACTCCAACTGAACTGTTTGAGATGCTGAGCAGCGACGACAAGAAGGAAAACGTGATAAATTCAGCAATAGAGCGGCTTCTATCCCCGCAGAAGTAAATCAGCTTTTTATGCCATTCCACACATAGACGAAACGCATCCAGCGTTTAAATAGCTATTTCTCGGAAGTATAGTGATTGAATGAACTTCAAAGAGTATATCGAGCAATACAGATCCGGCATTTATTCGATGATATGCAATTACGTTCAAATGAAAGAACCAATGGGTCATTACAAGATAACAAGAGATTACATAGACAGGCAGGGAAGTTACAGAAGGCCGGGATTGGTCATGCTCACCGGCCAACTGTTCGGGGCCAAACCAGAGGAACTCATGCTTCCGGCAGCAGCGCAGCAGCTTTCCGAAGACTGGATACTGATGCAAGATGACCTAGAAGACGATTCCGAATTGAGAAGGGGAAAGCCGACCCTTCACAGACTATACGGTGTTGCGCACACGATAGACGCTAGCGACACAGGCCATATGGCGATGTGGAAGATGCTGAAGGATTACATGCAAAAAGTCGACATCAACAAGGGCTCAAGGGTATTCGACAAGTTCTATGACATGCTAGTTTACACAGTAGAAGGGCAGTACATAGAGAACACGTTCATTCATGACGTTAAGGACATAAGCAAGGCAGACGAGAACTTCTACTTCAGGATAGCTGACAGCAAAACCTGCTATTATACGGTTTATGGGCCAATGCAGATAGGTGCGTTGGCTGCAGGTGCGGATCCGAAAGTGCAGTCTGCGCTCAAGGAAATAGGCCAGCCTGCGGGAGTCGCGTTCCAGATAACCGATGACATATTAGACCTGATAGCGGACGAGAAGGTATTCGGAAAGAGAAACTTCGGCGATCTTTACGAGGGAAAGATAACCCTGATGGTTCTCCATGCATACAAAAACGCCAATTCCACCGAAAGGGCAATGCTCGATTCCATATACAAGAAACGTCGCCAGGAGAAGAGCAGGGAAGAGATAGATTTCGTATACGAGATGATAAAGAAATACGACGGCATAGGCTATGCGAAGGGAATAGCGGATAAGTACGGAGAGCAGGCAAAGGCGAACGTTGAGAAGTATTCGGATTTGCTTCCGGATAATGAATACAAGGACATAATATTGTCGGCTATGCAGGAGCTATACGTAAGGAAGAAGTAGAGTTTACTTCTTCGAATACGCGTTCCTGTACTGTGCATATTTCAGCAATTCCGCGAGCGACCTTGCAGCAGCGTTGGGCGAATCGTATACTGGCAATCCCGTGCTTTCCATCATTATCTTGTGCATTTCGGTGTAGTCCGAACCTGTGCTTATCACTATCATCGGCTTGTCCATCGCCGATTTGTAACTGATGAGCTTGGCTGCAACGCTCGAATCCGCTCCCGGCGTTTGGAATAGCGTTATCACAATCAGCATGTCTATGTTCGGATCTTTCGATATCGCGCTCATTGCATCCGAGTACCTTTTCGAATCCGCATCGCCCGCCATATCTAGAGGGTTCCTAATGTTCACTATAGAAGGCATGCACTTCCTCAATTCCTTTTTCGTCTGTTCCGAGTATTCCGCAACGTCGAGTCCGTTAGCGCTTATCGCATCCGTTGTAAGTACTCCCGTACCCCCACCGTTGGTAATCACCGCAACCCTCTTTCCGTTTGGCAGCGGCTCCGATGCGAATATCTTTGCCAAGTATACAAGTTCGCTTAGGTCCTT
This sequence comes from Microcaldota archaeon, assembly GCA_021789155.1. GTDB lineage: Archaea > Micrarchaeota > Micrarchaeia > Micrarchaeales > CABMGC01 > JAJYJW01. Next base: position 6,731 of record JAJYJW010000008.1, on the reverse strand, counting down.
TGCTATGGAGAATCCAGCTTGCCTGAACATCGCATCGTATGATTCGTAGCTTCCTGCTAGCGATGCGGTATGCGAGCTTGCCGCTTGCGCGCCCGCGGCGGTCTGTCCTCCCTTAATCACAACTATTGGCTTTTTCAAAGTCGCCTTTCTCGCTATTTCGAAGAATTCCCTTCCATGTTTGACCCCTTCTATGTACATGACTATTACCTTTGTTTCTTCGTCATGCATCAGGTAGTCTATTATGTCCACTTCGTCTATGTGCGCTGCGTTCCCGTAAGAGATGAATTTCGAAAGGCCGAACCCTTCCTTTGCGATCATGTCAAGCACTGTGCTTCCAACGGCTCCGCTCTGCGATACGAAACTTACGCCCCCTATCTTAGGTTTGCTCAACTTGTACGTTGGCAGGAACATCGTGTCGCTCCTTGCGCGCGGATCCATAACTCCAAGGCAGTTGGGCCCGAGAGTAGGTATCTTGTACTTGTTAGCTATGTTGACCATTTTATCCTGAAGTTCCGTTGCCCCGACTTCCGCGAACCCTCCGCTTACCACCACTATGTTCTTTACTTTTGCCTTTCCGCATTCTTCCATCGCGGCAGGTACGAATTCCGCAGGTATTGCGATAACCGCAAGATCTATGCTCGAATGAATGTCAAGCACGCTTTTGTAAGCCTTCAATCCAGACACCATGTCCGCGTTCCTGTTTACCGGATACAATTTCCCATCATATCCGCCATCGAGATAGTTGTTCAGTATCACGTTGCCGACTTTTCCAGGATTTCTAGAAGCGCCTATTATTGCCACGCTTCGCGGCTTCAGCATTTTGTGCAAGTTCGCTTTATAATCCATTTTTTCACCCAAGCACGCGTATGTCGACTATGTCGTATCCGTCTTCGCGTATTATGACTGGGTTGAGGTCGAGTTCCTCAATGTTCTCCTTTTCTATCATCTTTGAAGCTTGCATGAGCAGCGATTCTATGCGCTCTGTTGCTTTGCCGTTGTGCGTTATGAGCGCCGAACTGCGGAGCTGCTCTATCATCTGCCCAGCTTGATACTTGTCTATCGGACACAATCTTATCGATACGTCTTTCAACGCCTCAACGTAACTGCCCCCAAGCCCGAAAAGTATCAGTTTGCCGAACTGCGAATCTACCCTGCTTCCGATTATCGCCTCAACACCCTGCTTCGCACTATCCTGCGCTATGATCTTGTATGGTGATAAGCTCTTTCCCTTCCCCTTGAGCTCATCGAACGCCTTCTCTATGTTCGCATTCGTGTCCAGATTAACCTTGACCAATCCCGCATTCGCTTTGTGTAATTGTTTCTCCGATATCAATTTCAGCACTATGCTTTTCCCATCCGCGAACCTAATCGCTTCCTCCTTGCTGTTTACGTATTTACTCCGTATGCTTTCTATTCCGTACTTCTTGAGCATTGAACTTCCTTCCATATAATCCATTAATTTCATTTTCACCACTACAACTTGTTCAGCAAGAAAAGAATTATTATCAGCAACGCGAGTCCTATCACCAGCAGATCTACCGGCCTAGGACCTCTGTTAGGGGTGTTTGCCTGTTTTGCCGCGGAATTGCTGCTCTCCTTATTCTGCGTCTGCATTCTCATTTGCGTCAATTCCTCGTTCTTCTTTGTAAGTATGAATCCATTTTCAGTAAGAGACGCTTCGGGATTGCCATTCTTGAAAGTATAGAAAACATATCCCTGTTTGTAAAGTTTGTAAAGCCTCAGGGCAAGATCGCTCTCCCTCACGTTCAGCAAGTCGGTTATTTCGAAATGCATCTTCCTCCCAAGGCCGAGCTGCTTTATTATTTCAATGTCAAGGGCATCTATCTTGTCGTTTGATTTGGCGTTGGCATTTGCGATTAGAGTTTTCGCTTTTGGAGTAAGCAATAATTTATTCAATCCCGGATAAGTGTTTCCGAATTCGACAAGTCCTTTTTGCTTTAGCGATCCTGCAACCGCTGACGCATCAAAGAAGCCCGCGTTTATCAAGCTTCCGAACCTTTCTAACACTGTGTTTGGTCCTATCCTCATTATGCAAGCGAGATCAAGAAAGGTAAAATCGTCGTCGGCCATGCAACCTACTTTTAAGTTTTGCGATTACTCTTAACAAGCAGAAATATAAGAACGTATCTGCATATTTTACCTATCGTGGTTAAATTGGAGATAAATTTTCTAGGTGGCGCTGGAGAAGTAGGAAGGTCTGCGATACTGTTGAATGGACAGAAGAAAATAATGCTAGATTACGGGGTTAAGGTAGAAGACAGCATAGAATATCCGATAATGGTTCCGGAGGTTGCCGCATGCGTTGTAAGCCACGCGCACCTTGATCACATAGGCGCAGTTCCATTATTGTATTCGCAAGGAATACCAGTTACGTTCGGCACCGAACCTACTAGAGAGCTCGGGGAACTTTTGATAGACGACTCGATAAGCATAGGTCGTAAAACGCACAACAGGCCGAAATTTACTAGAAGAGATTTCAAGGACATGATGAATAGGTTCGTTCCCTGCAGTTACGAAAGGGAATTTTCCATAGGAGATTATTCGATAACATTGCACGATGCGGGGCACATTCCGGGCAGCGCAATAACCGAGCTCAGGCATTCAAGAAGCGATAAAGTGCTTGCGTACACCGGAGATTTCAAATATTCCGATCAGCTGCTCCAAAACAAGGCAAAAGTTGTGAAGAGCGACACGTTGATCATGGAAGCGACATATGGCAATTCAGAGCATCCAGACAGGGAAGAGCTAATCAAGAAATTCGTGCAGGAGGTCAGGGAAACTCTGGACAATGGGGGCACAGCCCTTGTGCCTAGTTTTGCCGTTGGCAGAGCGCAGGAGCTCCTAGTCATGTTCTACAAAGCAGGACTCATAGACAAAGTGTACTTGGATGGAATGTCAAGGGAAGCCACGCAGATAATAATGAACAATCGGGAATATCTGCAAAACCCCGGAAACCTTATCAGCGCAGCAAAACGCTGCCACTGGGTTAAGGGAAAGCAGGATAGGGATGAAGCGCTCTCGGGCATAATAGTCACTACTGCGGGGATGCTTAACGGCGGTCCGGTTGTAGATTACATTACAAAAATAAATCCCGCATCGAAGATATTCCTTACTGGCTATCAGGTAGAGGGTACAAACGGCAGGAAGCTCATGAACGGCAAACCCATAAGGTTAGAGGATCATGATTTCGAAGTTAAGAATAAGATGTCGTTTTACAATATGTCTGCGCATTCGGATAAGAGCGACCTGCTTGAATACGTAGACAAGAGTTCTCCAGAAACAGTGATATGCCTGCACGCGGAGCACGAGAATTCGGATAACCTAGCGCAGGAATTGAGGGAAAAGGGCTTTACCGTGCATGTGCCTGAGGTTGGGGACAGATTAAACATAGACTTTTGAACGTCTGCTAGGTATTTAAAGCAATGCATAGTAAGAATAGTGATTACATGGCAGCTCAAGAGGATAAGGGTAGCAGGAATACGTTGAACACTAAACCTCCGATTAAGATACAGAATATAGTGGTTAGTGCCGATTTCCACGCAACCATAGATCTTTACACCCTCTCAAAAGAGGTCAAGGAAGTAGATTACGAGCCCGAGCAATTTCCAGGTGCGATATTCAGGATTAAGGAACCAAAAACTGTCATAATTCTATTCAAGGTAGGAAAACTCATATGCACTGGCGCAAGCACAAAGAAGGATGTTGCAAAAGCATTGGAATATGCAACAAAGGTAATATCAAAATACGTCATCGAAGAACCTTCCAGAAGCGCAAAATAATCGCATAGTTAATCCTCCCCTGCCTTAGCCAATTGGGTTAGTATGCACAGCAAAATACACATCCAGAGCGCAATGGAATACCTGATGACCTACGGTTGGGCAATCCTCATCATAGCAGTAGTTCTGGGCGCTCTATTCCAACTCGGGATTTTCAATCTTTCTACGTTTGCCCCAAAAGCCACTCCAGGTTCATGTCAAATAATTCGTCCGGATGGTCCGAGCACAACAAGATTCATAAACATGGAAGGCGCTTGCAGCGGCGAATTGCCACAGTACGTAGCGAAATTCGACGGACATACCACATATGTCGACATGGGAAATCCGACAGTATTGAATCTTGCAGGCAGCACGTTTACTATAACTGCATGGATAAATCCAAGCTATCCAGTTAACCCATATGGCAGTTATGGTCAGATAGTGGCGAGAACCGATTCTGGAGGAAATGGGGGTTACGAGTTTGGTTGGTATGGCAGCACGCGCTGCAGCACAACATACGTCACAAACGGCCTGACAACAATATACAGTTCGGACAATGTATGCGCAGGAAGCTGGGCATTTGTTGCGCTCACTTCGAGCATAACCTCGGCGATATTTTACGTTAACGGTAAGCAGTCAAATAGCGGAGCCATAATATTCCCTTCAAGTACGCAGAACACAGGTATAGGAAAAGCCCCGGGAAGAACCTCTCCGGTTTTAAATTTCAATGGCATGATATCAAACGTTCAAATATACAATTCCTCGTTATCTTCAAATGAAATAACCACTCTGTACAACGAGGGCATAGGCGGCGCACCGGTGCAGCTAAACAATATTACTGCGTGGTGGCCTTTGAACGGCGACGTTAAAGACTATTCGGGAAACGGGAACAGCGGAACCCCGAGTTCGATCACGTTCACAAGCAGTTGGGCATCCAATTACTACGCACCTTAATATTTTGTAATGCTAATGTGAGGGTATATGGAAAAGGCATCCGCACTGCAGTCAGCGATGGAATACCTCATGACCTACGGCTGGGCGATATTGATAATAGCAGTAGTGTTAGGTGCGCTCTTCCAACTAGGCATTTTCAACGCTTCCACATTCACTCCGAAGGCGCCGCCAGGCGCATGCCACGTCTTTCGCCCGAACGGTCCTGCCACAACTTCTTTCATAAACCTGCAAGGCATATGCAATGGCGAGCTTCCTCAATACGTATCGCAATTCAACGGTGCGTCTTCGATTAGCGTCACGCTAACCCAAGCGTTGAACATAGCGAGTTCGATCACCATATCGTTATGGGTTTACCTGCCCTCTCTTCCAACAGGTTACGCCGACTTCTTGGAAGCGGGTGCAACGTGCAACAACTACTTTGTGTACTACGTGCCTACTACGAAGAGCATAGCATTCGGAAAACAGTGCAGTTGGGCAGCATCAAGCCCGACAACTCCAAGCACCGGCCAATGGTATAATTTCATAGGCACGTACGACGGTTCAACTTTTCGCGCGTATCTAAACGCTGTTCAGGGCACGGGTACCGCTGCATCCGCCACTTTCACAAATGCAAACCCTTTGACCATAGGCACGGGTTCGGACGCGCACATTAAGGGGAATCTGGCTAACGTGCAGATATACAATACGTCATTGTCCTCAAACGAAGTCTCTGCGTTGTACAACGAGGGGATAGGGGGAGCTCCGATAAAGCTGAACAGTTTGGTAGGTTGGTATCCGCTCAACGGGGACGCGAAGGATTATTCCGGTAACAATAACAACGGCGTGCCATCAGGCGTCACCTTCACGAGCAACTGGGAATCTGGCTATTCCGCGCCTTGATGGGATTATGCCTTGGCTACCTGCGCAACGATCTTATCGAACTTCCTGAAGAACGCGTCCCATGAGAATTCCCTCTCCACTGCGTTCCTCGCAGCTTTGCCTATCGAATCCGCCACATCGCCGTGATCCACTACGTACTGCATCTTTTCCGCCATCTCGTCCGTGTTGTTTACCAGGAAGCCCGTCTTCCCGTCCTTTATTACCTCGCGCGGCCCTCCGTCGTTTATGCTTATCACCGGTTTGCTGCTTGACATTCCCTCCAAAGGCACTATCCCGAAATCCTCGTTTATCGGAGCGAACATCACCGCGGTGCAATTCGAGTAAAGTTCGCGTATCTTCTCATCTGGAAGGTTAAGCTTGAACTCGACGTTTTTCATTTTCCTCTGCTTCAGCCTTTCAAGATACGCTATGTGCTCCTTATCGTCGGATATGCTTCCCGCGAGTATCAACTTGTAATTCTCCTTTCCGCTTTTTTTCACGAATCTTGCGAAAGCGTCCATCACAAGATCCTGCCTTTTGTTCGGATAGAACCTTGATGGGTAGAAGAAATACTTGTCATCGCCTTTGTTCTCGAATTGCTCGTATTCCACACCCGGGTGAATTACCGTGGCGCTCCTGTTGAAGTATTTCATTATCCTGCCATTAACGTTATCGCTGTTCGTTGCTATGGCTTCTATCTGCTTTATCACGTCTTTGGCTATGAACTTGTACGCTCCGGCGAATGTAGCGTATATGAGTTTGTCCTTGTAAGACCTGTTCTTCATCCTGAAAGAGTAAAGATCATAAACCTCTCTCACCGGAGTGTGGCAATACCAGAATACCCGCTTGTTGTTGTGCCTTATCCATTCGCTCGGTGATACGTGCGCGTTTATCACGTCATAGTCATTCTTCAACTTGAGATTGTAAAACGCGTATCCGAATGCCATTGCCCGCGATGCCCTGTACGGGATTATTGAGGATGCCGGAAGCTTCTTGCTTATCAACTCTATGTCAACGTCCTGAAATTCCTTGAAAGTCTTGTCCCTTACGTATTCCAAGGTGTATATCTTCGCATTGTAATGCTGCGCGATCTTGAGCACTACCCGTTCGGCTCCGCCCATCAAGCTTAGATAGGGTTGTGCT
>JAJYJW010000027.1 GCA_021789155.1 Microcaldota archaeon | reverse complement strand
CGCCGCCAGGCGCTTGCCATGTTTTTCGTCCTAATGGACCGATGACTACATCGTTCATCAATCTTCAGGGAATTTGCAATGGAGAATTGCCGCAATACGTCGCGAAATTCAACGGCGTAAACGCACAAGTTACTGGAACTGCAGCAGTTAACGGTGTTACGCATATTACGATATCTCTGTGGGTCGATCCTTTGGAAATCGGCACGCAAAGCAATTTGTTAAATCTCGGCGGATCGTTATTGCACATAGTGCCATACATAACGCCTGCTGGACATTTTGAATGCTGGACTTCATACGCCAACCTAGATTCTGGGGTTGTACTAAGCGCGGGAAGTTGGCATCATTTAATATGCAGTTATACGTCCGCAACAATGTATGCATATGTGGATGGAACATTGAAAAACAGCGCTGGTTCTGGAGGATTTGCGCCATCTACTAGCTATTTCTCCATAGGCTCTGATAACGGAGGCATATGGACAAACGGGTTGATAAGTAACGTGCAGATTTACAACACCTCCTTAAGCTCGAATGAAATAGGCGCATTGTACAATGAAGGAATAGGCGGCGCGCCTGTGCAACTGAATAATCTAGTTGGATGGTGGCCTTTGAATGGCGATGCGAAGGATTATTCTGGAAACAACAATAATGGAGTTGCCTCTGGAATAACCTTCACAAGCACCTGGGAATCTGGCTATTCTTCACCCTGATTCAGATTCCGTCTAGCTTCTTCCTCATCTCTTCTATGCTTAGCTTAGTCATGAGCAAAGGTATGCGCTCTATCTGGGCTATTTTAACTGCCAGCTTGTCTATGTTTTCAACATCCTTTATTACGACTATCCTAGGCTTGATAGGAGCAACCCTGACCACCACCATTGGCGATCTTCCAGTGCTTACCTGATCGAATATGAATGCACGCTCGTTGGTCGTTCCGAAGAGCTTTGGATATTCACTGGGAGATATCTCCAATATGACTCTAAGGCTGTCGAGAAGAGTGTAGCCGAATATCCTGACAGAATCGAGATAGTTTGGATTTGCCACTATTTTCGCTTCTATTATCCTGGCGAAATCCACGCCGTTTATCGGAGCAGTGAAATCATGCAAGGAATAGAAAGGAGTGCTGGTATCTTGCGGCAAATTGAACTTTTCAAGGTTTCTGCGGACCTCTCCGCCTTTTTGAGTGTCCATTGCGAACAGAGCACCTACGAACCTCTTTATCACGCTTACCCCAGGGTTGAGCCTTCTGTTCCCTTCGTAGTCGCTTATGGTTGATGTTGAAAGCTTAAGATATTTTGCAAGCTCTACCTGTGAAATGCCAAAAAGCTCACGCCACTTCTTCATCGCAGTGCCGTGCGATTCCGAAAGCGCGATTTCTCCCGCTATTCTCTCTTCTAAGCTGTCCATAAGAAGAAGTTAGATTCTAAGATTTATAAGCATATTGTCTAGTACTAGTTCGTCACTTTACGAAGTGCAGCGAAACGCTGCACTTCTGCATTGGTAATCTGCTCGCTAATTTACAGCAGATTTCTCATTGCTACCTTGCTTATTATGCCTTTCATCAGCTTCGCATGCAGTCTTTCCTTCAGAGCGCGCTTCTGTTCGAATCTTACCCTGCTAGGCGTCTTTAGCTCATTGTAGCAAGGAACGCACATTACTCTCTTTGATATTTTCCCTGCCGCTACGTAGCTATCCTGTTCCTGCACGATTTGCGGAGGAACCACTCGGACCTCGCTTTTCCCGATTTTTCTGTCGCAGCGCATGCAGCTGTTCTGTATTATTTGCAGTATGTCTTGCGTTTCGTCTTCTGCCAAGACAGGCGACGCAGTCTCTGCGTCCAGAATACTCCCACCAATGTATTCTATTCCCATAGTTACAACTCCCACCAAGTTCTAATTTACTTCCTTCACCCCCTCTGTTCATTCATATTACACATTTCTTATATTTATATGTTTTGTTTCTGCGAACGTTTAGTTAATATAAGCATATTGTTGCATGACCCTTTCATCTTAAGCGCCACTTGCGGAAATGCTGTTGCCGAGTTTCTTCTGGAAATAGCTGAATTCCTGGAAATTGTGCCTGTGCAGCGCCTTATCCAGCTTTACCACGTTCTTGAAATACCAATAAAGAAGCTTGCCTTTCAAAGAATCCTCGAAATCCACGTATACAGTATGCGAAAATGCGGTTCCATTATCCTCGTTTTCTAGCAGGAATATTCCCCCTTCAGGGAGTTTTATCCTTATTATGCCATTGAACAACTCGTACGTCGCCATGCCCTTCCACGCTACGAGCTTCGGCTTGACCACGGACATGAATTTGCCGTCTACGCTCGTAGATACCCTGCCCACGTTTTCCTGCTGCTTGAACTTGGCACCTTGCACTATTGCCTCTTGCTTATTCTTTATCTTCAAACCTTTGTTTTCTTTGGTAGAAGCAGTCCAGCGCTTTGAATTAGAAACGTAATTCCATACGTCTTCTGCGGATCTGTTAATCTTTACCCTCACATTCTGTGTTATGAATGACATATTCCCCACCCTCCACTTAATGCTTTTTTCTTGATTCTCATATTTAAACGTATCTAAGTCTATTAGCAATAATGCCGTTAATCGTTTTTATGCCTTGATCCTGCTTTTTTGCTTGTTCTGCGTGCTTTCTTTGGAGTTCCCTTCGAATACTGCGAATATAGTTCGTTGATGTCTGCGGAGAATTTCGTATTGACATTTTGAGCGCTTTTCTTCGGTTTCATGACTGCATACGCCATGATTATAACCCCTGCGGTGAAGAACAGCAAAGCAGGAATGTTTTCTGCGTACAAAGATGCACCAGATGTATCTACCGCATTCTGATTGAGGGAAACTCTAGCCTTGTTAATGGAGATGTATGCTGATTTGTTATTGTTGTTGAAGAACACGAGATAGTACATGCCGTGTTTTATCTGGGAGGAATTGGTAACGTTAGGAAACTCAGGGAATGTGCCTATTGTAGAGTTAAGCACCGCTTGCGCTGCTGAAGAATCAGCATAGCCCTCCATATCTGAGCTTCTATTCATCATAGCTGCAAACGATGAATTTGTGAGAACGTAAAAGTCTATTGCTGCAGATGAGGTGAATTTACCGAGAGCCATTCCAGATGAGTTGATGTTTATTGATGTGTAATTGAACGAGTTGGCATTAGCCATAAAATTAACCGGAGATAGCTCGGTCACGTTGAATATTGAATGAGTGGTTTGGCTCCCTACGAGAATACCTGATAACAACAGCAAAGCGAAACCGACGAGAAGCATTTTTATGTCCATCCGACGCACACCTATTTATTTCTTATTACGGCAATCTATTTGTAACTATTGTTGGTGAGCTATTGCTGAATAGAATAAAAACTGGCATCGCAGGACTTGATTCGATGCTTTATGGAGGCATACCTGAAGGGAGCCAGGTACTGGTTGCAGGTGGGCCTGGCGCTGGAAAAACCCTTTTATCATTCGAATTTCTATACAAAGGAGCTAAGGAAATGGACAGCCCTGGAGTGTTTTTCGCACTGGAGGAGGATCCTCAAAGTTCCTTGAACAACATCAAAGCGACCTTTTCTACGTTTACCGACATAGACGACCTTATTGCGGCGAAGAAAATAACCATGAACGACGATAATCCGGCCAGAAAGCTTCACAATGCAAACGCCGAAACTGGAAGCTACGAGTTCGGAACCATAGTTAGCGACATAGAATCGATGATTACCGCTTCTGGCGCAAAACGCGCTGTGGTAGATTCGATATCGGTGCTGAACCTGCTTATAGACAAGGAAAGCATGTATAGGAAAGCGCTTATAGACCTCATCTCAAACTTCAAGAGGCTCGGAGTGACGACCCTGCTTACAATGGAGGCTAAAAGACCTGAACGATCAAGCCTCGAATTCAAGCCAGAATTCTTCGTTTTTGACGGAATATTCAACATGTATCAAAATGAAGCCGAAGAAAAGAGGCTGCGCGGAATAGAAATAATAAAAATGCGCGGAATAAAACACAGCGCTGCCACCAATCCTTACGAGATAACCGAAAACGGCTTCAAGGTGTTCTCCGCGGAAGACGGGATGTTCAACGAGTAAAGTGAAGTGCTGTCTTGTTTGATTACGCGAAAACATTGAATGAAATTACAAAAAACAAGACAAGGCTATATGCTGCGATACTTGTATCGCTGCTTTTCATAGCTTTCATAATAGGCACATTCACGCAAACGAACTTGCAGCGGTGCGAGCATTTGATCTTTGGGACTGAAAGGCAAAGCTGCGTATTGTATCTTGCTACGAGTACAAACAACGATACTATGTGCTCTCTGCTGCAGAATAGCAACATGTCGGATTTGTGTCATATGACAATAGCCGAAAATCTCAAATCCATCAGTATCTGCTCTGAGATCAAGGCAAGTGGCGAAACCCTGTACGAGTGCATTTCAACGATTTCGATTGCAGAGGAAAATGCATCGCTGTGCAAATCCCTTGATGGAACTTACTACAACAAATGCGTGATGAGCGTTGCGACAAATAGCCTGGATGCAAAAACATGCTCGCTGCTTAACGATTCGTTTAATCAGACATGCTCTTATTACGTTGCTATGCTCAGCGCTGCCGCAACGCACAACAACTCTTATTGCAACACAATACCTAACGCTACTAATAGAAGCATAGTGACTGGAGTACTTTCCAATGCAAGCAGAATATACCGAAATTCGACTGCTATAGCTTCGCTTGGTAGCGTGTACCTGACATCCAATTCTACCACGATGCTTGCGCTCTGCAACATGCTTGCAGCTAACTCCACCGCATCAAGCACGTGCACATCAGGCAATGCCACCCAATGCACGTACAACGCTTCTGGACTTTCAGCGGGTTCGCCTTTCTTCGAAAATTACTCCCACATATTGAGCTTATGTCCTATTACCAACGCTTCCTCTCTATGCCAACAATTTAGGTCTGCGTACAATGCAATAAGTTCAGGAAATGTCAGCGAATGTTCGCAAGCAACTGGAGGATTTTCATATCTTTGCTACTCAACGTTTGCGATAAAATACAATAATTCCAGCTATTGCAACGACATCGCCAATTCCTCGCAAAGAAGCTTGTGCGCAAGCTCATTCACACGGCAAAACTCGACGGGATGATGGCTCATGAAAGAATTCGTTGTTACTTGCATACGGCAGCATGCAGACAGAAGCGCAAACGAATACTACTGCTTGCAAGCAAATCCCAATTCGTTTACTATAAAGAACATCGGAAACGAGAAGAATCTGGAACTCCTTGACATAATAGATGGAAAAAGAAAGATGACCAACGAGGAAATTGAAGGAATAGCAGAGCAGCTCTCGAGAAATATTGTCAAGGAAACCGACGCAAATCTACTAGGAAACGTTAAAAACGCCAAGGAGATGAATAAGAAGATAACCTCATGCTGCGAACTGCTAGTCAAGAAGCTTCTCCTTTCAGCACCAATAATCGTAAGGTTTCACAACGATGCCGATGGAAGCAGCGGAGCTTATGCTCTGTTTCTTGCAATAAGGAAGCTATTGGCCGAGAACGGTTCGGATTTGCAGAACATAACATGGAAGATGCATAGGAGCATCGCATACTCGAATTCTGATTCATTCGAAGACAGGTTCACAGTCAATTCGTACGTAACAAGCACAAAGCCCCTTCTCGTATTGCTCGATTTCGGTACATCCGAAGAGAGCAACGGAATAAACGACGCGCTTGAAGAATTTGACATACTCTGGGTTGATCACCACCCGATACTTGAGGGTTTTCCATTAAGCAGGCTGCCGAATTACGTCAACCCCTGGATGTACGAGGGCAATTCGGATTTGACTGCTGGATTCCTCGCTGGTGAGCTCGCGAAGAAGATCGCAGACGTAGACATAGACAACATACAGATGGCATCGTTAATAGGTGATCATAGCGAATATTCCAACACCAATAATTCAGAAGCGCTTGAGATAGCGGATCTTCTTGATATGGTAACCTCGGATTCTAGACAATTGGTAACTTACGGAAACGGCTACGTGAAGCCGCATGACATAAACCGCATGCTCACGGACAAGAATTTGAAAAGCGAATTGGTTGCGTTTTCCAAGACGCACATGGATACGATGATAAACGAGGGTTTGCAAAACCTAAAAAAATACAATATCCAGGGAACGCATTTGTACGTGGTTGACTTCGAAAAACTCAGGGAGAAACATGGAGAGACCAAATACCCGCTGCCCGGAAGATACTCATCAAAACTGCTTGACGTAATATCAGAGAATACCGGGGAGAAGTGCGTGCTAGTGCTCCATTTCCTGAGCTTCATATCCGTAAGGATAAGCAAGGGACTTGAGAGCGAAATAGATGCGCTAAGCAAGGCCATGGAACTAAAGAAGACCTATAGCGACACAATAGATGCATGCGGAGGCCATAGAAATGCCTTCAGCATAAAGCTAAGGAGCAGCGATGACAAGAAAAGCATGCTTAGGATATTCCTTAGGGAGCTTGGCTGCAGCATCAAGTAGAGCCGACTGCTTGTTTTACGGCGCGCACCACGCTTTCCACAGGCAATGCGGTTTTTATGCCCGAACTGTCGAATTGCGTAGCCGATGCGTCACCTTCTGCCTTGAGCAACGCAAGGACGTTCTTCATGGAAACAGAGCTCAAATGCAGATTGCGGGTAAGTTTTGGCAATGAATAGAAAAACGGGGTTTCCAGCTCCTCCATGAGCAAGGTAAGGAACTGAGATATCTTCTCATCGGCACTTATCCCAACCATCTCCTTTATTACGGATTTGTCGCTTATGTCGCCAAGCCATACAGGGCCGAACCTGACGAGTTCTTTGTTGCATTTATCGCACTCTTTTCTGGTGCATGAAGCCATGCCTTTCTCATAATAAACTCGTTTGCATGAAGAGCAGAACGCGCCGTTTCCTATCTGCTTAAGAGACGAAACTGCTGCTTCTGCACCGTATTTTGTCTGAATGAAAGTGCGCATGTAATGCATTTTTGATATTGATACTTCTGGTTTTATCCCTATGTTGAACAACGCGGCGCATCTTGCGGCATATGCTATCAATATGCGCAATCCTGCTTCTTTGCAGAGCTCGTTGTGAAGAGGAACTGATGAATATGATTTTATGCACGCGTTGCTATGCGCACCGCAGAGCACGGCAGTATCAGTAGCGGTGACCATTATTATGCCATCATCGTTGAGAATGCGCATAAGATTGAAGAGCTCAGGGGACGCGCTCCCGAAAGGATCGAAATCTATTATGTCAAATTTGCCCTTGAAAGTATTGCAAAACTCCCTAATTCCAAGATTTTCCACTTGCGCTTTTATCTTGCAGAGCTTGAGGTTCTTCAGAGTATTCTTGTATGCATGTTCGTTGACATCTAGGAAGAAAGGTTCAACAGTTTTATCGGTCTCGAGATAGTATCTTATGCCTCGTATGCCGGATGCGCTTGTGCTATCCAATAGCTTCATCCCCTTTTTCGCTTTGACCCTTACGTAAAGCGAGGATATGTCTCGTAGCTCCTTCATTTTCGGGTTGTAGAATACAAATTCGTCCGAACTTATCCTTGCCCTTCCTTCTTCAATTATCATGCTACCAATCAAAATATATGCAGAACATAGTTAAAATCCTACCTGAATTCGAAAAAAGAAAAAGAAAGGAGAGCGAAACGCTCTCCTTTTCACTGCTGTTTTTACTGGCTTGCTTGCGTCAACAACTCCTGTATGAAGGTGTTTCCTGCAGAGACTGTGTCGTTTGCAGAATATCCTGCTACAAGAATTCTGTTTGTTCCGAATGCCTGCACTATTACCTTTCCTGGAGCGAATGAACTATCCAGAGATGGGTTCTGTGCAAAGATTTGTGCTGCTACGCTGTTTACGAACTTGCTTCCAATTACTACTAGAGTTGATGCGTTGTTCGCATTGCTGTCTAGTACTGCTATTGGGGTTGTTGCCGTGTTCAGGTTTGCTGATACTACTGCTTGTTTAGCAGA
>JAJYJW010000026.1 GCA_021789155.1 Microcaldota archaeon | reverse complement strand
CAACGGGTTTCGCGAAAATATTCAAATTCAGCACTGACGTTCAGTTTCCCCTTAGCGATCACGCGGACTTTTGGCAGGCGCTGGAATATCTTGAAAGATGCAAGCCCGGCAAAACTTACGTTGTGGGCAGCAGTGCACAGACAATGGCAACTTTCCTATCTGAATATGGATACGACGCACACGCATTGGAAAACGAGCACGTGATGTATTCAATGCCGCGTTTGCAGTTAGGGACGTTGCAGAATAAGCTTTAAATGCCTCTTTCCAATTAAATATGGAATAACATGCAGGAGAAGCAAGATCAGTACAAATCAAACTTCATTCTTTTATCGTTAGCGTCATTCATGCTATTGCTGGTATCAGTGTATCTAGTTCACGACTTTTCGTTTAACTACGGCGTCGGCGTCGGTTCGATACTCCAGGCAAGCCATACCAATTCTTCTATAACTCCAGATCTGCAATCAGCAGCTCTGAATCTAAGTTCGGTATACGTGGCGATGTGGGAATCTTATCTGCTTGTCGCAATGTCTGCAATAATGACAATACTCGCACTTGAACTCTACTTCCACAGAACGAACAAGTACGAAGCCGTCACGAGGAGATATACTCTTGTTCATACTTTGCTTTCCATAATATACATCATCCTGTTCTTCATAATCTCTGCAAGCGGTCTTTCGTACGCTTATCCGGCCATTTTGCTATTTGCTGCATATTTCGGCATGATAGTCGCATTGATAACCGATGCTTATACGGAATACGTGATCAACCAGCCAAAAAGCGCAAAGAGCAGATCAACTTCAGGGTTCCTGATTAACCCAGCAACGCCATATTCGAATCTCCTGCTGCTGAAGGAGAAGCTGTTTTCGGGGTTGCAAGGCAATCTAATGATAGTAGACAAGCATTTCAATTCGCAAGCAATAGACAATTTGCACAGGTTGCTTGATGGTGCAACAGGAAAGATAGAATCGATAACCCTTCTTACTTCAAAGGACATGCTCGATTCCAAATTCCCGTCAAATTACGGCGATTTGCGAAACGAATTGAATGGGAAGGGGGTGAAGTTCGAGGTCAAGCTGATGGACGAGAAGGACGCAAGCGACCAGCACGAGCGCTTCATGATCTCGAACAAAGGGGCTTTCAAAATACCTCCAATAAACATAATAAACAAGAAGAGCGAGCACATAACGAGGATAAACGATTCATCTGCAAGGCGCAGGTTCAACTACCTGTACAAGAGAGCGATAACCCTAGAAAACCACATGCTAAAGCTCTCTAGGGAACCTGATCAGTAGTCCTTCCTTAGCAGGTTCGCCCCGATAGCTTTCATTGAGGCATATCGTGCATTCTACCATTTCCTCTTGAGCATTGCGGTTGAACGGAAGCCAAGGAGCGAAAAAGAGTAGGCATCGCCGAATTGTTGATTTTTATCCTCAGAGGGTATGGCCCCCTTTCTCATATTTGGCTCATGCTGAAGCCGAAAATACCAAGCATTATATAACTATTTGAGCTTATTCTATGTGCTAATTAACGTGTGATAGCATGATAACAGGAGTCGAAATATCTAAGGTAGAAGCCGAAAGAATAGCAAGTGATCTAGTAACGAACATAAAGTTCAACATTAACTTCGAAGACGTGGAAGTGAAGGGAGAAGATGTTTCAGTAGCATTCAAGTTTACCGCAGATTACGAGACTGGAGATGCAGCAAAGCCAAAGCCTCTCGGAAAGCTCGAGATAAGCGGAAAAGTAGCATCAAAGGAGGAGAAGAAAGATACCGATGAGATAGCAAAGAAGTGGAAGGAGAGCAAGACATTGCCAATATCATTCGCAGAAGGCGTAATAACAATATTGAACTACGAATGCGGAGTTCGCGGAACCCTCCTTTCGTCATCAATAGGGCTCTTGGCACCTCTCGCGCTTTCAAAGGTAAAGTTGCAGGAGAACCCACAGAACGCGAAGAAGTAAGAATGACTTTATGGAGTTCCTCGAGGCTAAAGGAATCGTCCTTGACGCTGACTACACATCAAGGAACTCCGGGGCTTCGGGGGCAATCCGCATTTCCCTTAAGACTGGGGAAGGCGTTTTGTCATTCTTAGACACTAATTTTATCCCTTATTTTTATCTGCTTCCAGGAAATACATCAATAAACAAAGCGGACGTGAAGGCAGCAAGCATAGCCAACCCCGATGGTTCGTTCATCGAAGCGGTGAAGATCGAAGAAGTGGAGATGGAGCTTTTAGGGAAGAAACACAAGCTCTTCAAGATATTCCTGACAAATCCGAAAGATGTTCCTCGTTTCTCATCAACTCTTCAGCAGTTTGGAACATGCTACGAGAACGACATACCTTTTTGGAAACGCTACCTCATAGACAAGAACCTTTCTCCTATACAACTCACCATCGTGAAATACCATCTCGAAGGGCAGGAATTGCTGATAGACGAGATACATAGCGAAGACAGGGAGAGCGACGTTAAACTGGAATGCTTGTCGTTTGATATAGAAACATACAACCCTTTGGGCGTACCGAGAGAAAACAAGGATCCCGTGATAATGATAAGCTACACGTGCAAAGGAGAAAGCGCTGTGCTAACGTCAAAGCAGATAGACAGAAAATTCGTGAAGAATCTTGGAAACGAGAAGGCGCTGATACAGGAATTCATTTCAACCATTAAAAGGCTCAATCCAGACATAATCGCAGGGTATAACTCCTCTAATTTCGACATTCCCTATTTGATGAAAAGAGCGAAAGCTCTTGGCATAAAGTTTGACATATGCAGATACGAAGGCGAGGAACCAAGGCTGGAGCACCACGGCCTAATAAGCGCGGTCAAGATACCTGGCAGGATAAACCTCGATGTTTACAATGTCGCTAGATTCGTAGCAACCGTAGGTGCATCCGAGAAGGTGATAAAGGTAAACAGCTTCAAACTCTACGAAGTGTACCATGCAATATCTGGCAAGGACAAAAACATGGTGGAGAAAACCGCCATTTGGAAGTTGTGGGATGATAACGGCAAGGACACAGAAGAACTTGCAGACTATTCGCTTTCCGATGCTCTATCTCTGCATGAGCTGTACGAATTCTTCATACCTATAGAATTAGAAGTCTCGAAGGTAAGCAGGATGACTCTTGGCGAAGCGAGCATTTCCACTACGAGCCAGATGGTCGAGTTCATGCTCATGCACAACGCAGTATTGCGCAATCAGGTTATACCGAATAGGCCTTCGGAATATGAGATTACAGAAAGGCTGTCGCGACCATATGAAGGTGCATACGTAATGACTCCTGATGCAGGCATATACGAAAAGATAATGGTATACGACTTTCGCGGCCTGTATCCATCTATAATCATAGCACACAACATCGATCCTTCAAGCGTATGTTCCGAAAACTGCGAGGATTGCTACGATGCTCCCGAAGGCACAAAATTCAGGAAGCAGCCAATGGGCATAATACCCGTATTGCTAAAGATGCTCATAGAAGAGCGTTCAGCAGTTAAGAAACTGTTCAAGAAGGAACCTGACAACAAGGCACTAGCCGCGCGTTCCACGGCATTGAAGATAATCGCCAACTCTTTCTATGGCTATCTTGGGTATGCCAGGTCAAGATGGTATTCTAGGGAATGCGCAGCGGAGGTAACCGCGTACGGAAGACTATATATTCATAAGACCATAGATCAGGCTGCAGAGGCGGGTTTCAGGTCCTTATACACTGATACGGATTCGGTATTCCTACTGATGGGCAATCGTACGAAAGATGATGCGGAACAATTCCTCAAGAAGTTCAACGCGTCGCTCCCGTCTAGCATGGAGCTCGAATACGAGGACTTCTACACAAGGGCAGTATTCGTGGGCAAGCGCGGAGGCTCCGGGACTACTGGGGCGAAGAAGAAATACGCGATGCTATCAGAATCTGGAAGGGTTAAGATAAAGGGGTTCGAATTGGTAAGGAGGGACTGGGCTAAGATAGCCAGGGACACGCAGCTTGCCGTGCTCGAAGCGATCCTCAAAGAGGGAAGCAAGGACAAAGCGGTTGCAATAGTTAAGAATACGGTGGCGAGGCTGCAGAGCGGGAACGTCCCTATAAAAGAGCTCGCAATCCATACGCAGCTAAGGAAAGGCCTGAAGAATTACGACGTAAAATCTCCCGAACTCAACGCGGCGAAGAAGGCGGTCGAACAGGGGGTCAAGACTAAGGCTGATGTAGAAGGCGCTGCAATAGGCTACGTGATAACAAAGCACGGAAACACGATTTCTGAGAAAGCCGAAATTGAGGAAACTGCAAAGGACTACGACCCAGATTATTACATAGATCATCAGATACTGCCAGCGACGTTGAAAATACTCAAGGAACTGGGTTACAGTGCGGACGAATTGAAGACAAGGGGTTCGCAGAAGAAACTCTAACGACAACGAAACAATATAAACATGTTGAGGCATAATCCTATTTGTAAAGCATTAGGATGTTTATCCAGTAAGATGTGAATTTATGCACGATGAAAAGGAGCTCGAAAGAATAGGTACAGAATCGCAAAAAATACTCGAATTGGCAAGGTCTCTCGTAAAGCCAGGTGTATCAATAGCCGAAGTAGCGAATAAAATAGACGATGAAATAAGAAGCAAGAAATTGCACACGTCGTTTCCAATAAACATATCGATTAACGAGCAGGCAGCTCATTATACTCCTTCTTTTGACGACAAGGCAGTATTCTCGCCAAACGATGTTGTCAAGATAGACATAGGGCTAAGAAGCGGTTCCGAATTGACGGATTGTGCGATAACCGTAGATCTTTCATCGAAGCATTCGAAATTGGTGGATGCCACAAACGAAGCATGCGTTGCCGCAATAAAGAAGGTCAAAGCAGGTACAAAGCTCTGCGATATAGGCGCAGTGGTAGAAGAAATAGCTGCAAAGAGCGGATTCAAACCAGTGAAGAACCTGGGTGGGCATGGATTGGAGGAAGGCGAACTGCACGCGCATTACTTCATACCAAACTTCGATAACGGCGACACTACCGAATTGCAGGATGGGGACCTGGTGGCGATAGAGGTTTTCCTTACTGATGGAGAAGGATATGTCGATGAAGGCGACACTATACAGATCTTCCAGAAAGCAGCTGGTGCACACGCCAGAGCAAGCGATCTCAGAACCGTAAGCACTTTCATAGAGGAGGAATATTCGTCATATCCATTTGCGCTTAGATGGTTGGTAAAGAAGTTCGGATCGGAATTCAAACCACGTGCAACCCTCAATGAATTGGCAAGGAACGAAGCTCTCGAACAGTTCCCGGTACTTATTGAACGAAAGAAGGGCATGGTTGCGCAATCGGAGCATACGGTGTTGGTTCAAAAAAGCGGCTGCAAGATAGTGGTTTGACATAATCCTATCGGGAATTTCGCAAATCGCCGAAGCTTTCTGATAGTTTATTATATGCTCCAATGCATATCCTATACAGTGTTCGTATGCAGGTTGCGGCATCTTCTGCAAATGATATCCATTCGATAATGTTCGTACACAACGCACTGCCAGACCTTTCAATGGACGATATAAATCTGGAATGTTCATTGAACTATGGCAAAAGCGAATTAGTGCTCTCTTTCCCTGCAGTGGTTCTTCTGGATGATGAGAAGAAAGCTCAGGAAATGTCGAAAAAGGACAAAGAACTCGTATTTTGCCATTTGAGCAAAGATTCGATAGTCGCATTCTCTGCGGGAAAGGAGCACGTGTTGCCTGCAGCATCCTATAATCTGGTGCAGGTTAACAATGGCATTGAAATCGCAAAGGCCTATCGTGCGTCAAGAAGCAATCTTCCATTCATCAATGAGTCCCAGCTCAGTAAAGTGAAGGAGTTCACGAAACAGCTAAGGATAGCGATGTTCCTCACAAATTCAAGGAACATAGGCGAATTGAGGGAAGCGCCAGCATATAGATTGTGATCTTATGGACGAAGCATCACTTACCGAAAACAGGAAAATGGAACACATCAACATAGTTCTTGAAAAGGATACGCAATACAAGGAAAAAACCACTTTTCTTGAATACGTGAAAATCCTCCCGAATTCAGGATCAATAAAATCAGACGAAGTCGAACTCGGGATGAATCTCATAGGAAAGGAGCTCAGTTCGCCCTTGTTCGTATCCGGAATGACTGGCGGGCATAGCGTTGCGTTCGGCATTAACAAGAACATAGCAATTGCAGCGGAGAAAGCTGGAATACCAATGGGCGTTGGCAGTCAAAGGGCAATGGTTGAAAACAAGCAGCTCGTGTATTCATATGACGTGAAAAAATACGCGCCGAACTTGTTCCTGATAGGCAACATAGGATCAACGAAATTATTGAGTTACAACGATTCCAGAATACAGGAAATGGTCAATGACATAAGCGCTGACATGCTGGCCATACATACAAATCCAGGCCAGGAAAGCGTCCAGCCTGAAGGCGATTTAGATTTCAGGAATACGAAAGACAGAATAGTAGAGCTAGCTTCTCATCTCGACAAGCCCGTAATAGTGAAGGAGGTGGGCAATGGAATCTCAAAGGAAGTTGCGGCACAACTTGACGAAAAGGTATTCGGCATAGACGTGCAAGGCGCAGGAGGTACAACGTGGATAGGCGTCGAGCTGTTCAGGAACAAAGATAAGAGCTTGGGTTCATTCTGGGACTGGGGAATTCCAACCGCATTATCTGTGCTTGAAGTCAAATCCTCATTTTCGGGATCGGTATGGGCAAGCGGCGGGATAAGAACCGCGTCCGACATAGTTAAGGCACTGGCACTGGGTGCAGATTTATGTGGCATGGCCAAGCCAGTTATAATGGCCGAAAGGAAAAACGGCGCGGAAGGAGCGTATGTATTTCTCAGTGGGATGATAAACAAGATCAAGGAAGAAATGGCAGATATGGGTTTCGGCTCCGTGGCGGAACTCAGAAACGCGAAGGTCGAAATAACCGGAACTCTCGCAAAATTGGCATCGCAGAGAAAACTAAAAATGGACAAAAGAATAGGAGTAAAACAGGTTTAATTGCGGCTTATCTTCTTCGCAAGGACTTCGTTTTTCTTCAGCGATTTCTCGTCTTTTCCATCGCAGTAGTACCGCAGTGAAGGCTCGGTATTGCTTTCCCTGAAAAGAACGTAGCCATTGTTGGCGCGGATCTTGCACCCGTCTATGCATTCCAGTTTACCAATTCTGTCCATCCTTTCCTTCATGAGCTTCATCCTTTCCCTCATCTCATGTTCGTTCTTGAATTTGATGGTTTTCATCGAGTAGAATATTTTCGGTATTTGCGCAGTAAGTTCGCTCAGCGTTTTGCCGCTATCCTTCAAAGCCCTCGCAACA
The DNA here is from genome assembly GCA_021789155.1 of Microcaldota archaeon. Taxonomy (GTDB): domain Archaea; phylum Micrarchaeota; class Micrarchaeia; order Micrarchaeales; family CABMGC01; genus JAJYJW01. The sequence goes on along the minus strand of JAJYJW010000026.1, from coordinate 687 downwards.
TACAGCGTTGCGAGCAAACCATCGGAAAATGGATAATAATCGGGGAAGTAAAAATGTGCCGAAGGTTCAACTCCGAATTCTATTTTATTCTTGACTATCATCTCTTCCATGAACCTATGCCCGACTTTGGAGTATGAGACCTTTGCGATATCCTCGAATACGGACGGACACGCAACAGTGCTCCCCACGTGCCTGAAATTGTTCGACTTTATCAGCACCATTCCTATAACCGATGGATCTATCGCCCTTCCCTTTTCATCTACAAAAAGCGCCCTGTCCCCATCTGCATCATACTGCACTCCGAAATCTAGCTTGTCTTTCTTCACCAAATCCATTAGCTTCTTCGCATTATCCTTCGTCGGCTCTGGGGTTTTCCCGTAAAACTTTTCTGACACTTCATCGCGTATCATTATGCTGTCTATGCCGGTTTGCATGAAAAGCGCCTTTGTGATGTAAGTTGTCGCGCCACCCATGCTGTCAACCCCGATGCTCAGATCAAGGTCGTTAAAGCCTTTTGAAATGTATTCGATATACTTTCTTTCGTAGTCGGTCTTTGAGCGTCTTCCATTAGCGCTTTTGTCGTCTTTCTTGTCATCGAGTGCATTTAGTATGTCAGCAGGATCTATTGTAACCCCGTTCCTGAAGCTTATAACGCCAGTGTATTTTGCCGGATTATGCGATGCAGTA
>JAJYJW010000025.1 GCA_021789155.1 Microcaldota archaeon | reverse complement strand
CCGATCTAATTTGGTCTTATCTTTTTCTAAGCCCCAAAGTTTAAGCATTGAATCTATTAAATTGAACCTTTAAAACTTAAATATGTGAGTTTGATGTCATTGGATGACATAGATAATTACATTTAAATGTAACCGTCAATTTCTAAGCTTATACTTGGTGGAATACTAGCAACAAATTTTAAGTGCCATTGGATGCTCTTGCTATTGTTATGGATGTATCTAATATCGTTCCCAAATCTATTTTTATCATAATTCACACTTTTATATAGTGCGTCTAAATCCATCTTTAGTATTCTTTGAACATATCTCTTCGGCTCTGCTTTTTGTGGAAGTAAAGGTATATTCCGAACCCTCTTTCTTTAAATACTTAGAACAAAAAGAATTAGCAGTTGTGGTAGCTTTTCATGGACAAAAAAGGTTCTGTTTCTCAAAAATCGAATCCTGTGCTTGTCGTCGAAACAAAAAAGTGGGCTCAGTGGGATTTGAACCCACGACTTGTTGGTTAAGAGCCAACCACTCTGACCATCCTGAGTTATGAGCCCGAAGATTAGAAACATATATTTATGCGCAACAATATTTATATTGTATAGGTAAGAGCATGGATTTATCGCACATTAGATGGCATGGTCACGCCAGCATGGAATTAGAAGCAAAAGGAAAGAAGATATTCGTAGATCCTTTCAACCTGGAGGCAATAGATGCCAAAGCAGACGTTGTTTTCATAACTCACCAGCACTTCGATCATTTCAGCATTCCGGATATTAAGAAAATAGCAACGGAGAATACGCATTTCGTTGCACCGCGCGACGTAGCAAGCGAATTGGAAGGCAAGCTTTTCAAGAACGTGATTGCTGCTGAACCCGGAACATCAGCAAATGTGCTCGGAATAAGGTATTCCGTTGTTCCTGCTTACAACACTTATCAGGAAAAACAGGGATTTCATCCCAAGGAAAAAGATTGGAACGGCTACATAATCGAATCCGATTCGGGAAAGGTCTATCACGCAGGAGACACTGACCTAATAGAGGAAATGAAAAACATAGAAACCGATGTCGCACTCCTTCCGATAGGCGGCAAGTACACTATGGATCTTGAGGATGCGATAAAGGCGTGTTCTTACGTTAAGGCGAAAACTTTTGTGCCGATGCACTACAAGGCAGTGCTGGGAAAGGAAAAATCAATTGGCGTGGAAAAGGCATTTGCCGAAAGAGTGAGCAACAGCGCTATGCTGAAGGATCTAAACGAATATTTTGAGTTTAGCTGATTACTCCGCATATATTTTTGGCCGAATTCAGGATCTCTTCAGGCTCCATTTTCACTACTCTTTTCTCTATTCCGAGTTGTTCTGCTATTTGCGTTGCCTGATCCTTGCTTATGTGCAATGTTCTGTGCGCAGCTACCAGCGCTGCCCTGAACTTCTTGCGCTTGTGCTGCATCAATGCTGAGATTACATCGCTAACCTTATCTTCTATGGAAAAATCCCTGGGTTTAAGGTATACTACTATTGAATCTACCTTCGGCTTTGGGAAAAAGCAAGTGCTTTGCACTTCCATTATCTCAGTAATAGAGAAAGTCAAAGAGGTCATGACGCTGAGATTAGAGTATTGGCTACTGCCAGGTGCTGCTAGCATGCGTTCAGCGAACTCCTTTTGCACGCAAAGAACTGCCTGTATCTTATGGGTGTAGAGCCATTCTATTACGCTGCTTGACAACATGTAAGGAATATTGGCAATGACTATGTCTATCGTTGGAAGCTCCAATTCAGAATCTGTGGCTTTGAAGAAATCCTTGTTAAGTATCTTGAGCTTCTTCGATGTCACGTTGCTCTTTAGCATCGTGCATAGGTCCTTGTCTATCTCTACTGCAATTACCTTCTTCGCTTCCTTGCAAAGCTTCTCAGTAAGCGCGCCGTACCCTGCACCTATCTCCAAAACGTTCTTACCTGTTGCATGAGCTGCCTCGGCTGAAAGCACCTTGTCGCTTATCATGAAGTTTTGTCCTAATGATTTCTTCGCGTTAACGTATGGGATTTGCATGCTAGCACTGCCATTTGTCCAATGATAGTTATTTAATCTGCACTCTGCTATTTATAGTAGTGAGGATTTTGAGACTGCAGTCTTCGATAGAACTTCTGCTAAACTACAGCTTCGCGCTTTTGATTATAGGAGTTATAATTACGCTGTTGTTCTTCGTTGGCTATTCACCGAAGAGTTTGATTCCAGCAACATGCAGTTCATACGCTGGATTATCGTGCGATTTCGCTCTCGCTTACAGCAATGCCTCGAAACTATATTCAGTATATGAATTCTCTTTTGGAAATGCTGAATCCGCGCCGATAAGCATAGTTGGAGTTAACGTGATGATCGGCACAGTTACAAGCACGATAAGCGGATGCGTACCCGCATACGTGCCACAGGGAGGCAAGACGACATGCATCGCGATGATGCCCCTCACGCCTCCGAAAGGCAACATTGTGAACGGTTATTTCTCGGTAAACGCGCTTTTCTGCAGCAACAACCTGGGAACCATTTCCCAAACTAACTGCGGAAAAGATTACGTCAAATACGGTGGTGCATTTTCCATACAGGTGCAAAGCAATCTGCAGCTCATTTGGAGCGGAAGGGAATACCTGCTGCCCAACAACCTTGAATCCCCTGCATATCAAAGCGATCCAACCTTAGTGCCGCCTTACACTTTATCGCAACAAGGCGCATTCGTAACAGATAAGAAGGGCTTCGCATTCGTAACGCAGGGCATAAACACGGTGTTGGTAGGTAAAACCACGGTGCCTGTTCCCAACGTGTTCTCAAAAGCATACAATCCAAACATAGCATGCAGTGCACCTTATAATTCTACATTCGTTGAAGCATACACTGCGTTTTATTCATCGGTTAATGGGGATTACATAGCAAACGTGATAGGTGACGACCCGAACGAATGGTACCATGCAACAACCGGATCTCTTACTGGCATGAATGGTGCATGGATAGGTACTGCGGCAAACAAATTGTTTACCGTTCCGGTATCAACGGGCATAAACTATCTGGCGTTTGGCTGGAGCAATGCGTGTGCAGGAGGTTACATCGCAGGGAACTTCATAGGCATACCTGGGTGAAAGCTTTTTATTTCAGAGATTTCACAAACTTATTGTGAGGGCAGAGTAGTTGGAAGAAGGGGCTGGACATTCACTTGCGCAAACGATGAGCATAGATTTGCACGCATCGCAGGAGCAGGTATGGAACTTCGTTACGCAAGAGGATAATTGGACCGCTATAGGCGGCGGAGAGAATTTCGGGCTTACCCTGATGAACAAAAGCAAGAGGGTAGAGACAGGAACGAAATTCGTGCAGAAGGAAATGGTTGGCAGTTCATTCAGCGTTGTGCATGGTACGTTCATCTACACCGAAAGGCCGAAAGTGGCTGTTTGGCGAGGCTACGCAACCTACAAGCTATTCGACATAATAACAATCACCCTGCAGGAAGGAGGCACTTATTCTATAGAGAAAACCAAAACGGGAAGCACGTTCTCACACACGATATACGTGGATTTTCCGGATACGATTTTTGGCAAACTTCTTCGCTGGTACATGTGCGATATAATGCGCTTGGATATTGCTTTGAAGAACCACAACATACTGGAAATGGAAACCCTGAAGGAAAAGCTTAATGAGAAGTAATCATTCCATTCTTTTCGATATGCTTGCAATGTTGCCGAGATTCGCGAGCTGCATCCCCGCATCGTCGCTTGCATTGAAAATGGCTATCTCCACCTTGCTCATGTCCGCTTTCTCGAGCAGCTCCTTGAAAGAGGGATCGTTGAGCATCGTATCGTTGACAAGAACCACTCTAGCGTCGTATTCTTCCAATGATTCCTTCACCTTTTCGTAGCCGCAATACGACCCGTTCAACTTCAATCCCTCGAGCAATCTGTTCAGAAGAACGAATTCCTTTCTTACGTGCTCTTTTTCCAGTAGCTTCGAAACGCTCTCGCTCCTTAGCGCTTCCCTTATCCCTGATCTCTCAGCATCGCTTGCCGGAACGTAGAACAGCTTCTTTTCTACACTCGCTTTGCCCTCTGCGATGAATTTCTTCAGGTCGTCCTTGGTGAATCCGGGCCCTGCTATCACCACAATATCGACTTCCATGCCGTTTGCGACGTCGCACACCTCGTTAAAGAATTTATCCTTCTGCTTTTGGAAATCCTGCTGGTTCATGCGCTTGCTTAGCTTGCTGTACAATTCGGTTATTATCTCTATTCCATAGCCTTTGGAATATGCAACCGTTGCCTTTTCATCGTCCATTGCTATTACTCCAAGCCTTGGCTTCTTCGCCTCAGCAACTGCTTCCCTTAGCCTTTTGACTATGTAATCCTTCCATTCCTTCTTGTACAGCTCTATGTGGTCCATGGTGCCTATGCTTATCGTATGATAGCTGGAGAGCCTTGCGAATTCTTCGGGCTTTGCCGCAAGTATCTTCCCGTTAACCCTGAGTTTTGCCGCGCCTTTGTCCAGATCCGCTTTCTCTACGGATAACGTAATCAGGACCTCTTTCTGCTCTCCCTTATCGCCTTCGCTGGGCTTGAATCTCCTGTAGCTTCTGGCTTCTAGAACATCACCAGGCGCTATCACTCTTTGGATTAAGTAAAGGTCATCGAACGACTCCGGCACTAACTTCATCCTTCCTATCTGGGGAGAAAAACTGGTGATGCGCATGTTCTCGCTATTCTATGCTTGCGCATGATTATAAGCTTTGCACTCTATAGATAAACCATGCTTTGGCAATTATTGTTGATCAGCACGTTCTTCTCAAACGTTACTGCGTGGATAGAAGGTCTTGTTGCATCGCATGGATACATTGCTGTTTTCCTGCTTATGACTCTTGAAAGCGCAGGATTGCCGATACCAAGCGAAGCTGTATTGCCCCTCACCGGTCTTTTCGTTGCAAGGGGGACTTTCGGTGCAATACCCGCATATGGCGTAGCTCTTCTCGGGAGCATAGTGGGGAGTTTGTCCGCATACTACATCGCATTCGTGATAGGAAAAGACGTTGTCTACAACCATGCAGAGAAATTCCACATCAAGAAAACCAAGCTTTCGGCTATAGACGACTGGTTTGCCAAAGAAGGCCCTTTGACAGTATTCATAGCGAAGATGCTCCCAATAGTGCGAGGGCTAATCAACCTTCCTGCTGGATTTGCGCAGATGAACGTAGTGAAATTCGCGATATTCTCCACAATAGGAAGCGCGCTATGGAACGCATTGCTAATAGGCTTCGGCTTTTACGCATTCAGCTCCACAAGCATAAGCTCAATCATGATATGGATAGGCCTCCTGCTCTTCGTATTGTACATTCTATACGAATTCGCAAAAAGGAAGATGAAAAGGAAACAGCAAAACTTGGCTTATTAAGCTGCGCCCTTCTTCGGCTTCTTTACAACGTCGTCTTCGAAAACTAGGGTGTGGTTCTTGACCACTTTGATTATCTGGTCTATTGCCCTCCTTATATCTGCTTCCGATTTTGCACCAGTGCAGATTATCCTGCCATTCTTGAACAATAGAATTGCTGTTTTTGGCTCCTTTATCTTGCATATGGCGCCTGGAAACTGTTCCGGCTCATAGTCAACGTTGTCTGAAGCCTTTGCTATAGCGTAGAGATCAAGGCTTATGCCGAGATCCGAAACTGCGACTATGTTCTCCACCCTAAAGGAAGGTACCGGAAGCTGTTTCCCTCTGCTCATTAGATCACAACCATGCAATGCCGCCTTCGGTGGCACTGAGTATAATTGAACCGAAATATATTTATATGCAGTGCGCCATATCTCTAGATGTAAAATATGCTCTATCCCTAATGGATATTGCGTAAGATTGTGATTTAAATGGCACAAAGGTCAAACGGCTTATTTTCGGGAAGGACAAGGCATCTTGCAAGGCACCACCTGCCATCGAAGCTTAGCATACGCTCTTTGATTAAGAGATTCAAGGTAGGAGACAGAGTAGCGATAGTCCCAAAGGGCAATTTCCGCGACATTCCCCACCCTAGATACAGGGGAAGAATAGGCGAGGTTATAGAAGCCCGCGGTTCTGCTTACGTGGTGAAAATAAAGGTTTCCTCATCCACCATACGAAAGATAATTGTGCCGCAGCGCCACTTGGAAAAGGCATAAGAAAGGAAACGAAAAAGGTAGAAAGATTTATAAATACATATTTGCATAACTATCTTAGTGGCGTTTGGAGTAATTACTTCCCCACCCTCTAAACGCTGCGTTTTCTATTCTTATTCCACTATTCCCCTAAACTACGTTCAATCGTATTTTGTTTAGCAAAATCAAATTAAAAGCTTGAATTTCAAGCAGAATTAGTCTCTTTTTATTCAAAAATTGGCAAAACGTGGAATTCCACTATTTGACGATTCCGAACTTCTCCAAAGCATCCGCGGCCATTTTTGGCGAAAGCAACGCGCTATCAACAAGCTGCTCAACCAATGCGCTGAAATTCCTTGTTTTCTTTATTCCTACAACCTTCGCCATCTTTACCAGGAGCTTCGCCATCTTCGCTTCTGCAATAACATTCGTGTTGTTTCTAAGCAATTGCTTGGCGAATATGCGCGAATACGCTGAATGCGCCATTGCAGCGTTATATGCGTTGTCTAGGTCAAATACGGCTTTAGCTTTATCCGATTCCGATACTTTCTGCAAATGCGCTTCTATGGCTGAAACTACATTATCCAAATATGAATTGACTGATTCGCGATAATCTTTCGACATGTGCAATTGCTCCAGATTTGCTTGCTTTCTCGACCAGGAGATAAATTCGTTGCATGCATTTGCAAGAGGATATGAGTTCTTGCTCTTATCCCTCAATAAAGAAGTATTTTGAAGCTTTTCTGGGAGATAAGTTGAACTTAATTTGCCTTTGATCTCAAGATTGACTCCTTGCGCTTCGAATTCGCTCATGTAACTTCGAAGCTTTTCGGATGTTTCCATCAATTTTCTTGAGTTTTCAGCGAGATAATACGCGTTTCTGCCTATTCTGGTTACGGTGCTTTTCACAACGTTGTTTGCTATTATCTGGGATTCGCCATCGCTCTCTGCAGCTTCCTTCTTCCATCCGTCTGCAGATATCTTGTCTATGACTATTGAAGAAGCAGATGCCACGATGTCTCCTTCTGCATTCTGGATATCGCGAAGCGCAGACGATACATCTTTAATTAGGATATTGAGGACGTTCCTTTCGTTTGGAACCATGTCTGTGTAGTTCTGCAGCGATTTAATACCTGAAATATTCCTTATGGCTGAATGGATTTGCTTGTGCGATATCTCATTTAGCCACTCGAGCGAGTAAACCGAAGAATTCGCTGTTGCACTGTCCGCAACGCCTTCATCAAATTCTGTCACTAGCCTCCTCATCTCATTTGCTATCTCCAATACGCTGCGAACTTGGAATAGTAGCAGAGTTTGATCCAAAGCGATCTTGAAGTTTACCTCATTCATCAACGCGTGGTTGAATGAGCTTGCATCGTGCAATTTTGTCTTAAATGTATCTTCAGTCATCCGGATCAGCTTATCCTTACATGCTCGTCTTTCTTGGGTCTATTATCCCAGTTGGCTTTCTATACGAGCCCTTGAACACATCACTATTCAGTGGTTTCTCATCTTTATTGGTATGCACATCGCTTATGCTATTCTCGTATCTTATTCTGGAACTTTCGCCGAAATCCGGATTGAGCGGCGTGGCTTTCGCCATTTTTTCCGCCTCAGCAAGGCTTATCTTTTTCAGTCTGTTCTGTGCGATCATGTCCCTGAGATAAGTCCCGAGCTGCTCTTTTATGCTGCTTGGAGTGACACGGCCGAGGTTTTGGTCATTTACGCATATGAAATTACCATGCAGTTTGTAGCTTTCTGGGAAATGAAGGTTGCTTTCCTTTGCAGCAGCTCCCTTTCCTATGAACAATGGCTCTACGACTTTGCACGATGAATCAACCTTGGTATCGCTCATGAAGACCATTGCCGTAGATTTGGCAAGTTCGCTTCTCACGCACGCGTAGTTGACTACTTTGCATTCTGCGACATAATCAGACGCTGCGACTATTTCCCCGGATTTGTGAAGTTTCGCGGCCTTATTGTATTCTCTCAAGAATGGGGATTTGTCTCCGCGGCTTCGCAACGAGGCCTCGACTTTGCAGAGTACGCTCTTGTACTGCTTGTTGAAGCTGTGTATCTCAATCACTACTGGTTTGCCGTCTACGAGAACCGCAGGAAGGAAAAAGTCCACTGTTCCTTCTGTAGCGGTTTGTTTTCCGCCATAGTTTTTGTAGACTGGATAGTAAAGATTCGAAGTTGGAATTGAATATTCAACC